>NZ_JBFUIU010000402.1:0-8165 GCF_056401695.1 Variovorax sp. P4_D9 | reverse complement strand
CGCTATGGATACGCCCAGGAGTGGTTCGACATCGTCCAGAAGCTCTGGACGCATCCGCGTCCGTTCAACTGGCAGGGGGAGTATTTCAAGCTCAGCAAGGCATACGGCCTTCCTGCTCCGCGCAGCGGTCGACCGCCTATCCTGAACGCTGCGGGCTCAGCCGAAGGGCGCGAGTTCGCCCTGAACAACGCGGACTTCTTGTTCACACCCGCCATCGATCTCGATCGTTCCACCCAAGAGATCGCCGAGCTGAAGGCCAAGGCCGTCGTACAAGGGCGCAAAGTCGACATACTGACCTTCTCGCATGTCGTGTGCCGGCCCACCGAACGCGAGGCGAAGGACTATCTCAAGCACTTCGGCAACGAGCACGCCGACTGGGCGGCGGTCGACAACCTGATTGCCTTGCAGTTCGCCAATGCCAAGTCCTTTCCCCATGACCTGCTGGCGCTGATTCGCGACCGAATGGCGGCTGGCCATGGCGGCTATCCGTTGACCGGCACGCCCGAGCAGGTGGCGGACGGCATTTGCGCGCTGGCCGCGGCAGGCTTCAAGGGGACGACCCTTTCATTCGTCGACTACGTCGAGGAATTTCCCTACTTCCGCGACCAGGTCCTGCCCATCCTCGAATCCCGCGGGTTGCGCGCACCCGTGGCGGTGGCTCCCGACGCGGTACGGTTGGCAGCATGAACACCGTGCAAGCCACGTCCATGCCGGGCGCGGCGCATTCGCTCGCCATGGCGGCTGAGCCGTCGGCCTTCAAGTCGGCGATGCGCGAGCTCGCGGGGGGCGTCAGCATCGTCACGGTACAAGTCGGGCGTGAGCGCTCCGGCTTTACCGCCACCTCCGTGACCTCTCTCTCGGCTGATCCGCCCACCGTGATCGCCTGCGTCAACCGGATGAGTTCGTCGGCATCCCTGCTGTCGAGAACCGATCGCTTCGGTGTCAGCATGCTCACGCAGACCCAGCAGCGGGTGGCGGACCGATTCGCAGGAATGAATGGCGTGACGGGCAACCAGCGCTACGCAGCCGAGCGCTGGATCCAGCTCACCGCGGACGGCGCACCCGTGATGCGCGACAGYGCAATCTCGCTCGACTGCCATATCGAGGACATGATCGAAAAGCACTCGCACTGGATTCTGGTCGGACGCGTGATGGCCATTCACCGCGGCGAGGTCGAGGCAGCCCCGCTGGTGTACTGGCGAGGCGGCTATCACCAGCTCGCCGATTGCCGCTGCTAGCTCTTCCCCCGCGCCATGCATCGCTTGCACCCCATCATCCGGAGCCACCATCCATGAACACGAATTCCTTGTCGCCACTCCAACGCGCCCTGGCCGCCGACTCGGTGCGCATCGTCGACTTGACCCAAACCTTGTCGTCATCATTTCCCGCATTGCAGCTGCCGCCCCAGTTCGGCCAGGTGTGGTCATTCAAGATGGAGAAGATTTCGCAGTACGACGACGCCGGCCCCGGCTGGTACTGGAACAACTTCTCCTGCGGCGAGCACACCGGCACTCACTTCGACGCGCCGGTGCACTGGGTGACCGGCAAGGACCAACTGAACAATACCGTCGACACGATCGACCCATCGCGCTTCATTGGCCCGGCGGTCGTGGTGGATGCGAGCGCGCAGGTCGCGCTTGATCCTGATTGGCTGTTGACCGTGGATTTCCTCGAGGACTGGGAAGTCCGGCATGGACGCATTCCGGCGGGCGCCTGGGTGCTGTTTCGGACCGACTGGTCCAAGCGCATCGACGATCCGGCAGCGTTCGTCAACATGCAGGAAGACGGTGCACACACGCCGGGCCCCACGCAGGAGGCGGTGCAATGGTTGATCGAGGAGCGCGAGGTACGAGGATTCGGTGTCGAGACGATCAACACCGATGCGGGCCAGTCCCACGCGTGGCCGATGGCCTATCCGTGCCACACACTGATGCACGGGTCGAACAGGTATGGACTGCAATGCCTGACGAATCTGGACCAGTTGCCGCCGACGGGGGCCGTGATCTTCGCCGCGCCGCTGAAGATCGAGGGCGGCTCCGGCAGTCCGCTGCGCGTCCTTGCATTGGTGGGGTGACGAGTGCAGGACGTTGGGTTTAAGCGATGCCGGCGCCCAGGGCCGGGAATACATCGCTGAACAACAAACCGATCAGTTGCTGTCCAGCCGGCGTAGACCAATCCTGCGCGATCTCTGCCATGAGCGTGTTGGTGGCGGTGAGCACGACGCCCGCATCGTGCATGCGTTGACGCGAGAACTCTTCGGAAAGCTGGGCGATCCTGAAGCGTCCATCACAGCTTGGACGGCGAAGCCTCCGAGCGCAGCGTCGATTGCCGGGAAGATGAGGCAAACGTCCGTGGTGACGCCCGCCATGACCAGATTCTTACGGCCCGCGGCGAGCACCGCATTGCGGAAGTCGAGATAGGCCACGCGTTGACGACGCCCGAGCGCTTGATCCGCGCCGCGTGCGCGTCGGGCAGGATCGCGGCGATTTCCGGAAGAATCGGGCCTTGGGCGCGATGGAAGTCGGCGGGCGCTTTAGGTCAACAGCGTGGGCATGTTCAAGCGCTTGGCGACGCTGGACTTGGGCGTCATCCTCCTGTCCGAAGAGATTGCCGCCGAGGACGTGGCAGGCGGTCGGTTGCGCCGGGTATTGCCCGACTGGCAGGGCAAGTCGACGCCGGTCTATGCCCTGACCGAGACCCGGTTGCTGCCGGCAAAGACGCAGCGCTACATCGAGTTCCTGCAGGAGCGCCTGGGCCGGCAAACCACGCCCCGACTGTGATGGTGCTCCCCGCCTCAACTCCGACCTCCGGCGTTCGCAATGGCCGACCTTGCAGATTGCTCCAACTTCCGCTTTCAGTCCGAGCAGACATGGGGACGTCCTGGTCATCTGACCGGGCATGCCCGTTACGATCGCACGCGGCGGAGTAGACGAGCCTGCTCGAAGCATTTCGCTTGCGCACCATGAAGTGTGATCTGCGGCATCCGCTGCAAAGCCAACCCAAACAGCATCCGATCCGACTTGCCGCCGAGCCTTGATCGTCCACCTCCGAAAGTGCAACATGAACACCATCTCGCCCGGAGCTATCAGAGCGCTCGAATACCCCCCGGACATCGAACGCCCGGAAGACGACGAGCGGGAGGCGGGCCGCGAGCTCGTCGAGACCATTGCGGCCGAAGGGCCTCAACCCGTAATTGCCTGTCGCGGCGCCCCGTGCACTCGGCTCGGTGATGGGCGTGCGCCTGTACGGGCCTCCGCTCCAGCAGCAGGCGGGATGACTTGGCATCCCGGTTCATGAGCTGCCTTGGCGACGTCTGGAACGGCGTGCTGCACGCGGCGATGGCAACGCCAGGCCTGCGCATCATTCTTCCGGCCATCCGAAATTACATTCTCCACCAGAGCGCCAATCAAGCCGGAAGCCTGGCGTTCTCGTGGTTGCTGGCAATGTTTCCGCTATTAATTCTGCTGTCCGCCGCCGCCGGCTTCGTTGGGCAGCCCGGCGACGCGGCGGCGCTGGCCGACCGCGTGATGGACTACGCGCCGCAGGTGGTGCGCGACGCGATGCAGCCGGTCATCGACCAGGTGCTGGCTCAGCGCAACCAAGCGCTGCTGACCATTGGCGTGATGGGCACGCTGTGGACAGCCTCGTCGGGCTTGCAGGCGGTGCGCTCGGCGCTCAACCGCTCGTACGGCATTAAGCGTGGCCTTCCGTTCTGGAAAGCGCGCATGAAGGTCACGCTATTCACCGTGATCGTGGGCGCCGGAATCGTGGCCACGTTCAGCTCGGTGATCATCATGCCGTACCTGTGGCGGCTGCTACAGACCAACGTGGGTGTGGGGCAGGACGCGCTCTGGTTGCGCAACAGCGTACGCTACGGCTCGGCCTTCCTGGTGCTGACCACGCTGTATGCGCTGCTGTACGGCTGGCTGCCCGACATTCGCCAGCGGCTGTACACCGTGATGCCCGGTGCCATTGTGGGAGCGGCGCTGTGGGTGGCAGCTGCAGCCACCCTGGCGTATACGCTGCGGACCGCCGGCAAACTGGCGCTGGTATACGGCAGCTTCGCGGGCGTGGTCGCGACGCTGGTGTTCCTGTATATCAGCGCGACCACACTGATCTTTGGCGCCGAAATCAACGCGGTACTGCGCGAGAAGGGGAAACCGCCGATGTCGCCGCCCCCGCCGACGAAACCACCTCCGGCCAACAGCGTTGTCTAGGGCGAGGCCGCCGGGTTCCCGGTCCGCCGGGGCGCGCCATCCGACGATCCGTCGAGCGACGATGCCGGAAGGGCCGGAACTGCCGGATCGCGCGCCGGACCGCCGTGGCATCGCCGTGCGCGCGGCTGCGTCGCGCATTGGCCGCGGGCGAGGGACTCGGGTGGGCTTGCGGCTCTGGCCCGCCCCATGCCGGAGCCTTCGCAGGCGCGGGCGATTTCTTGATGATTTCCGCAGGTTGCGCGGGTTGGAGCGGCTGCTGTACCGAAGACTGCTGCGCCAGAGCGCCGGTCGCAAGGCGGACGAGGTTGCGACGCCGTGCCGCCAATTCCGGGAGCGACGAAGAATGCAGTTGTCTCGTGGAGCCATGGCGATCGGATCTCGACTGTGGATCGCATCGGACTGGCGCGCATGGTGACCCCGTTTGCGAGCGGAACGACCCTGCGCGTAGGCCATCGCTGTGTTCTGGCGTGCCCGCCGCGTCTGACGACTGTCGCGCGTTCCGGCCTACGCAGCGTCGCACCTGGCGATCCGAGGCTCGATGGATATCTCAACCGGAGTTGTCCGATGCCAGCAAACAAGCAACTCGACGGCGTCCGCGTGGCGATCCTGGTCGCCGATGGTTTCGAGCAGGTGGAACTCGAGCAGCCGCGCCGCGCGCTCGAAGAAGCGGGCGCGACCACCCGGATCGTCTCGCCGGCCGACGAGAGCGTGCGCGGCTGGAACCACCACGATCCGGCCGACTCCTTCGCGGTCGACGTGCGCCTGCGCGAAGCCCGGGCCGAGGATTTCGATGCGCTGCTGCTGCCCGGCGGCGTGATCAATCCCGACGCCTTGCGCATCGATCCCGTCGCCGTATCGTTCGTGTCCGGCTTCGTGGTCGCCGGCAAGCCGATCGCGGCCATCTGCCATGGGCCCTGGACCCTGATCGAGGCCAAGGGCGTGAAGGGACGGCGCATGACCTCCTGGCCTTCGCTGCACTCCGACCTGCACAACGCCGGCGCCGAATGGGTCGACGATCCGGTGGTGGTCGACGGCGCGCTCGTGACCAGCCGCAAGCCTGACGACATCCCGGACTTCAACCGCGAGATGGTCGGGATTTTCGCCGCCGCTCCGGCGCGCGCCGCGTACGGATCTGGAGGCCCGGAGGGTTCCCTGTGACCCCGCGCGACGCCGTTCCAGACAGACCCCGCCGCGACGCCCGGGTCCAGATCGACTCGCTGTTGCCCGGCGTGTCGACGGAATCGGGCAGCACGCGCCGGACCGCGCTGCGCATCGCGATGGGCGTGGGCTACGCCGCCGTCCTTTCGGGCTTGCCCACTTGTGAGATACGGGCAATTGACTGACTGCGCCGGAGCCTGAAATTCGCTAGGCTTTGGTGGCGAGCGATCCCATCGAGCGCGGAGACCACGCGATGAGCCAGGGCGCGCCTCTTCATCTGCATGTGCCGGAGCCCACCGGGCGGCCGGGGCATCAGACGGATTTTTCCTACCTCCACCTGTCGCGCGCTGGCGAGGTGCGAAAGCCTCCGATCGACGCATCGCCAGCCGACACCAGCGATCTGGCCTACACGCTGGTGCGCGTGCTCGACGACGAGGGCCGCGTCGTCGGTCCGTGGGCGCCAGAGGCCGACCCCAAACTGCTGCGCCGCGGCCTGCGCGCAATGATGAAGACGCGCGCCTTCGACGCCCGCATGCTGATCGCGCAGCGGCAGAAGAAGATCTCGTTCTACATCCAGTGCCTCGGCGAGGAGGCCATCGCCACCGGCCACGCGCTGGCGCTGCAGCAGGGAGACATGTGCTTTCCCACCTACCGCCAGCAGGGCCTGCTGCTGGCGCGCGACGACGTGTCGATGGTGGAAATGATCTGCGAGCTGATGTCCAACGAGCGCGACCCGCTCAAGGGGCGGCAGCTGCCGGTGTGCTATTCGATGAAGCGGGCCGGCTTCTTCTCGATCTCGGGCAACCTGGCCACGCAGTTCATCCAGGCGGTGGGCTGGGGCATGGCCTCGGCGATCAAGGGCGACACGCGCATCGCGTCGGGATGGATCGGAGACGGCGCCACCGCCGAGTCCGACTTCCACACGGCGCTGACCTTCGCCCATGTGTACCGCGCGCCGGTGATCCTCAATGTGGTCAACAACCAGTGGGCGATCTCGACCTTCCAGGCCATCGCCGGCGGCGAGGCCACCACCTTCGCGGCGCGCGGCGTGGGGTGCGGCATCGCCTCGCTGCGCGTCGACGGCAACGATTTCCTCGCGGTGCTGGCCGCCTCGCGCTGGGCCGCGCAGCGCGCCCGCAGGAACCTCGGCCCAACGCTAATCGAATGGGTGACCTATCGCGCCGGCGCGCATTCGACCTCGGACGATCCCTCGCGCTACCGGCCGGCCGACGACTGGTCACACTTTCCGCTAGGCGATCCGATTCCGCGGCTGGCGCAGCATCTCATCGGCATCGGCGCCTGGTCGCAGCAGGAGCATGAAGAGACGCAGGCGAAACTGGAGGCCGAGGTCAGCGCCGCGCTGAAGGAGGCCGAGCGCTACGGCTCGCTGGCCGATGGGCATCTCGCCGGCGCCGCGACAATGTTCGAGGACGTCTACAAGGACATGCCGGCGCACCTGAAGCGGCAACGCGAACAGATGCAGTCCGGAGCTGCGTCATGAGCGCCATGACCATGATCCAGGCCTTGCGCTCCGCCATGGACGTGATGCTCGAGCGAGACGACAACGTCGTCATTTACGGCCAGGACGTCGGCTATTTCGGCGGCGTGTTCCGCTGCACCGAAGGCCTGCAGGCCAAGTACGGCCGTTCGCGCGTGTTCGACGCGCCGATCTCCGAAGGCGGCATCGTTGGCTCGGCCATCGGCATGGGCGCCTACGGCTTGCGCCCGGTGGTCGAGGTGCAGTTCGCCGACTACTTCTATCCGGCCTACGACCAGATCGTTTCCGAAGCGGCGCGGCTGCGCTACCGCTCGGCCGGCGACTTCAGCGCGCCGATCACCATCCGCATGCCCTGCGGCGGCGGTATCTACGGCGGCCAGACTCACAGCCAGAGTCCGGAGTCGCTGTTCACCCACGTCTGCGGCGTGCGCACGGTGATGCCATCGAACCCGCGCGACGCCAAGGGCCTATTGATTGCCTCAATCGAGAACGACGACCCGGTGATCTTCCTGGAGCCCAAGCGCCTCTACAACGGCCCGTTCGACGGCCATCACGACCGCCCGCTGGTGTCCTGGTCGGCTCATCCGCTGGGCGAGGTGCCCGAGGGGCACTACGTCGTGCCGCTGGAATCGGCCGCCGTGTTCCGCCCCGGCACCGACCTGACGGTGATCACCTACGGCACGATGGTCTTCGTCTCGGAAGCTGCGGCGCGCGAGACAGGGATCGACGTCGAGATCATCGACCTGCGCAGCCTCTGGCCGCTGGACCTGCAGACCCTGGTCGATTCGGTGAGGAAGACCGGCCGCTGCGTGATCGTGCACGAGGCCACGCGAACCAGCGGTTTCGGCGCCGAGCTGACGGCGCTGGTGCAGGAGCACTGCTTCCATCACCTCGAGGCGCCGATCGAGCGCGTGACCGGCTGGGACACGCCCTATCCGCATGCGCAGGAGTGGGCCTACTTCCCGGGGCCGGCGCGCGTGGGCGCCGCATTCCGCCGCGTCATGGAGAACTGAATGGGCACGCATGCGATCAAGGTGCCGGACCTCGGCGAAGGCATCGCCGAGGTGGAGTTGGTGGCGTGGCGCGTGCAGCCCGGCGACACGGTGGCCGAAGACCAGGTGCTGGCCGACGTGATGACCGACAAGGCCACCGTCGAGATTCCCTCGCCGGTCGCGGGCAAGGTGCTCGCACTCGGCGGCGAAGTCGGGCAGCAGATCGCGGTGGGCTCGGAGCTGATCCGAATCGACGTGGGGCCCGACGGCGAGGCGGGGGCGGTGTCGGCGGCCCCCGCG
>NZ_JBFUIU010000401.1:0-8181 GCF_056401695.1 Variovorax sp. P4_D9 | reverse complement strand
GGCGCCAGCCGCGCAGCCGTCGACGCAGGCTACGCCCCGAACGACTGGCAGGTCGGCCAGACCGGCAAGATCGTCGCGCCGCAGTTGTACATCGCCTGCGGCATCTCGGGCGCGATCCAGCATCTGGCGGGCATGAAGGACTCGAAGGTGATCGTGGCGATCAACAAGGACGAAGAAGCCCCGATCTTCAGCGTGGCCGACTACGGCCTGGTCGCCGACCTGTTCACGGCCGTGCCGGAACTGGTCAAGGCACTCTGATCCTTTCAAGACTTGTGAGCCGAAGGGCATCGTTCGCGGTGCCCTTTTTCACATCGGTTGGCATTGGGCCGCAAGGCCGCAGGAGACATTCATGAGCTATATCGCCCCCCTCAAGGACATGCTGTTCGACATCGAGCACCTGGCGGACATCGCGCAGGTCGCGAAGATGCCCGGCCTCGAGGATGCAGGCCTCGAAACCGCGCAAGCGGTGCTCGAGGAATGCGCCCGCTTCAACCAGGACGTGATCGCGCCGCTGAACGAGGCGGGCGATCGGGATCCGTCCTCGTTCAAGGACGGCCAGGTCACGACCACGCCGGGCTTCAAGGAAGCCTTCGCGCAGTACGTCGCCGGCGGCTGGCAGGGCCTGCAGCATCCGACGGACTTCGGCGGTCAGGGCCTGCCCAAGACAATCGGCGCGTCCTGCATCGAGATGCTCAACTCGGCCAACATGAGCTTCGCGCTGTGCCCGCTGCTGACAGACGGCGCCACGGAGGCGCTGCTCACGGCCGGCTCCGACGAACTCAAGGCCATCTACCTCGAGAAGCTGGTCAGCGGCCAGTGGACCGGCACCATGAACCTGACCGAGCCGCAGGCCGGCAGCGACCTGGCGATGGTGCGCAGTCGCGCCGAGCCGCAGGCCGACGGCAGCTACAAGGTGTTCGGCACCAAGATCTTCATCACCTACGGTGAGCACGACATGGCCGAGAACATCGTCCATCTGGTGCTGGCCCGCGTCACCGGCGCGCCCGAAGGCGTGAAGGGCATTAGCCTGTTCGTGGTGCCGAAGTTCCTCGTGAACAAGGACGGCTCGCTGGGCGAGCGCAATGACGTGCACTGCGTGAGCATCGAGCACAAGCTGGGTATCAAGGCCTCGCCGACCGCGGTGCTGCAATACGGCGACCATGGGGGCGCCATCGGCTATCTGGTCGGCCAGGAAAACCGCGGCCTCGAGTACATGTTCATCATGATGAACTCGGCCCGCTATGCCGTGGGCATGCAGGGCATCGCCATTGCCGAGCGTGCCTACCAGCATGCGGTGGCCTATGCCCGCGACCGCGTGCAGAGTCGCCCGGTCGACGGCTCGATCAATGCCAGCGCGCCGATCATCCATCACCCCGACGTCAAGCGCATGCTGATGACGATGCGCGCCTACACCGAAGGCTGCCGCGCGATGGCGACGGTGGCCGCGGCCGCCTACGACGCGACCCACCATCACCCCGACGCCGAGACGCGCAAGCAGAACCAAGCCTTCTATGAATTCATGGTGCCGCTGGTCAAGGGCTACAGCACCGAGATGAGCCTCGAAGTGGCCTCGCTCGGCGTCCAGGTGCACGGCGGCATGGGCTTCATCGAGGAGACCGGCGCGGCGCAGTACCTGCGCGATGCCAAGATCCTGACGATCTATGAAGGCACGACCGCCATCCAGGCCAACGACCTGGTCGGCCGCAAGACGGCGCGCGACGGCGGCCAGACCGCCGAGGCGATCGCCGTCCAGATCGAGAAGACCGAGGCCGAGCTCGCGAAGCGCAACAGCGCCGATGCGCAGGCCGTCGCCAAGAAGCTCAAGGCCGCGCGCGAGGCCTTCGTCGATGTCGTCGGCTTCGTCGCCGGCCAGACCAAGGCGTCGCCGAACGCGGTGTTCGCGGGTAGCGTGCCCTATCTGATGCTGGCGGGCAACGTGGTCGCCGGCTGGCAGCTGGCGCGTTCGCTGGCGGTCGCCGAGGACCTGGCCAAGGCCGGCACCGACGTGGCTTTCATGAAGGCCAAGATCGCCACCGCCCGCTTCTACGCGGAGCACATCCTGAACAAGGCGCCCGGCCTCCGGGACAGCATCGTCGACGGCGCCGACAGCGTCACGGCGCTCGCGCTCGAATCCTTCTAAGCCAAGACCTCATCCATCGATCTCCGGAGACCCCATGTCCAAGCTGCCGCCCGTGCTCGCCAACCTTCCGCTACCCATCATCGGCTCCCCGCTGTTCATCATCAGCAACCCCAAGCTGGTGATCGCCCAGTGCAAGGCCGGTGTCGTGGGCTCGATGCCGGCGCTCAATGCGCGACCGGCCGCGCAGCTCGAGGAGTGGCTGATCGAGATCACCGAGGAACTGGCCGCCTACAACAAGGCCAATCCCGACAAGCCGGCCGCCCCCTTCGCGATCAACCAGATCGTGCACAAGAGTAATGACCGGCTTGAGCACGACATGGCGATGGTGGTGAAGTACAAGGTGCCGATCGTGATCACCTCGCTCGGCGCGCGCACCGACGTCAACGATGCGGTCCACAGCTACGGCGGCGTGACCTTGCACGACATCATCAACAACACCTTTGCCAAGAAGGCGATCGAGAAGGGCGCAGACGGCCTGATCGCCGTCGCGGCGGGGGCAGGCGGCCATGCGGGCGTCAAGAGTCCGTTCGCGCTGGTCCAGGAAATCCGCCAGTGGTTCGATGGCCCGCTCGCGCTCTCGGGTTCCATCGCCAATGGCAGCGCGGTGCTGGCCGCGCAGGCCATGGGCGCCGACTTCGCCTACATCGGCACCGCCTTCATCGCCACCGAGGAGGCCCGCGCCAGCGACGAGTACAAGCAGGCGATCGTCGAAGGCACGTCCGACGACATCGTCTATTCGAACCTGTTCACCGGCGTGCACGGCAACTACCTCGCGCCCAGCATCGTGGCCGCCGGAATGGATCCGGCCAACCTGCCCGAAGGCGACCTCAAGACCATGAACTTCGGCGGCGGCGAGGGCAGCAAGGCCAAGGCCTGGAAGGACATCTGGGGCTCGGGCCAGGGCATCGGTGCGGTGACCGAAGTCGCGACCGCCGCGGCTTTTGTCGAAAAACTCAAGCGCGAGTACTTCGACGCCCGCCGCCGCTTGGCGCTCTGAACCAGTGACACTGCGCAGGACGGCCGCTGCTGGCGCTGCAGCGAGCCGCATGCCGCTGCTCGACGCGGTCAAGGGCGTCGCCTGCGCGCTGATCGTCGGTCATCACCTGGCGCGCTACGGTCCGCTGCAGGAAGGTGCGTCCACGCTGGCACCGGCCCTGTTCGGCTGGTTGGCCCAGGACGGCCGGCTGGCGGTGCAGGTGTTCCTGGTGCTGGCCGGCTTCCTGGCGGCCGGCAGCCTGGCGCCCGATGGCGTGCTGCGGGTCGATCGTCCGCTGGCCCGGGTCGGCCAGCGCTATGGCCGCCTGGTCATGCCCTACCTGGCCGCACTGAGCTTCAGCGTGCTGGTCTCGGCACTGGTGCGCCCCTGGCTCGAGGGCGACGCGGTGCCGGCCCCGCCCGATTTCGCGCAGTTGCTGGCGCACGGCCTGCTGCTGCAGGACTTGCTGGGCTTCGATGCGCTGTCGACGGGCGTCTGGTACGTGGCGATCGATTTCCAGCTCTTCATGCTGGCGCTGGCGGCAATCGGCCTGTCGGAGCTGTTGCAGCGGCGCTGGTCGCTGGGCCCCGAGCGGTCCCGCTGGCTGGTGTCGGGGCTGGTGCTGGCACTGGTGGCGGCCTCGCTCGCGGTGTTCAATCGGCGGCAGGAACTCGATGCCACGGCGATCTATTTCTTCGGCTCCTACGGACTGGGCATGCTGGTCTTCTGGATCGGCCGCGCCACCCGCGACAGCACCTGGCGCTACGCGATGCTGATGCTGACCCTGGTCGGTGCCGCGGCGCTGGCGCTCGAATGGCGCAGCCGCATCGCAATCGCGCTGGTCACGGCGCTGGCGGTGGCCGTGGTGCAGCATCGCGACGGGCTCGCGCCCGCCGCCTGGCCGCGCTTCGGTGCGCCGCTGGTGCGGCTCGGCCGCATCTCGTACTCGCTGTTCCTGATCCACTTCCCGGTGCTGTTGCTGGTCAGCGCAGCGATGAGCCACCTGTTGCCGGCGACGCCGTGGATCGACCTGATGGGCCTGCTGGCGACTTTCGCGCTCTCGATAGGGGCCGCTTCGCTGCTCTACCGCTGGGTCGAGTCGCGGCCCGCCACGTGGCGGGCGGTGCTGGGCCTGTTTGCCGGCCTGCTGGTGTGCGGCCTGCTGGTCGCCGGTTAGGCGGCGAGCGCCGCCGCGAAATGGGCGGAGAACTGGTCGGCCACCACCTCCCAGTCGTGGCGCTTGGCCCGCGCCTGCGCAGCCTTCGACATGGCGCCGCAGCGCTGCGCGTCGAGGCCCGCGACCTCCCGAATCACCGCCAGGTCAGCGGGGCCCGCCTCGAAGTCGAGGAAGAACCCGTTGACTCCGGGCTCGACGAAGGCGTTGATCGGTTCGATGTCGCGGCACAGCACGATCTTGCCCGCCGCCATGGCCTCGAGGATGCCGACCCCGAAGCCTTCGTATTCGCTGCCGGTGACATACACGGTGCGCGCCTGCAGTTCGCGCATCAGGTCTGCATCCGCGATGTAGGGATGCAGCCGGACCTGGTCGCCGAGCTGGAGTGCCTCGATCTTCGCCTTGAACCCGTCGCCGAGCTGGTCGAAGTCGGGGCCGGCGATCAGCAGGTCGATCGCGATGCCGTGATCGCGCGCCAGGGCGACCGTGTCGATCACTGTATCGATGCGCTTGTTCCTTGACCAGCGACCCCAGAAGATCCATTTCGATGGATCGGGCGTGCCGGTGTTCAATCCCTGCTGGAATTTCGCGAAGGCAATGCCGTTCTCGCATTTTTCGACCCGTTCGGAGAAGCCCCCGAAATAGGCCGCGTCGGACTCGCTGACCGCCAGGATCTTGCGATAGTGCTTCAGGAGAATGCGCATCAGCAGGCGCTCGTGGGCCCACTTGAAAGCACGCAGCCGGCGCGTGTGGCGGAAGCCGCCATGCGTGCTGAGGACGGCCGGGATGCGGCCGCATTGCATGAGCACATTGCCCGTGATCATCATCAGCTGCGGGTCATGGACGTGAAGCAGGTCGTAGTCGGCGGCCAGGGCGCCGAGTCCGCGCGCATAGCCGGCGAGCCGGTTGCCGAGCACCGGCAGGCGGTAGACATCCAGGCCGTCGATGCGGCTCATCGATGGCGAGGGATGCTTCGCCGACACATGGGCGATGTCGACTTGGAGCGACTTGCCGGTCATTTGCAGCGCCAGTTCACGCACCACGGATTCGATGCCTCCGACGTCGGGAAAGTAGGTCGGCGTGATGGAAAGGATCTTCAATTCGGGACTCCGTCGGCGGATGCCGCTGTGGCGTAGCTTAGCGGTTGTGTCACCTTGTTCTGGCATCCTGGGGGGGCTTGTGCCACGAAGATGGCGAAGTCACGGAACATCTCATATGATTGATGAGTTTTCAGTAAATACTGAAAATTAATGAATGTGAATTCCGAACCTCCTTTCGCGACCGGCCCCGGCGAGGGCGACCGGGCCGGGCTTGGCAGCCTAGTCCAGGGCGCCGCCGCGCTGCTCTGGCTGCCGCAGGCGGCGTTGCTGGCCTTGGCAGTGCATCGACTGGGCGAGGGCGAGGGCCTCGCCGCCGCCTTATGGCCGGCCGCCGGCATCCTGCTGCTGGGCCTGGCGCGCGCGGCGGCCGAGGCCTGGGGCGCGCGCCGCGTGTATGCGCAGGCGCGCGCGCAGCTCTCCGACCTGCGGGCCCGGGTGGCGGCAGCCCTGGCGGCGCGTTCGCCGCTCGATAGCGCCCGTCCGGCCTCCGGCCTAGCCGCCAGCGTGATCGCCGAGCAGGCCGAGGCGGTGGTGCCCTACCTGGTGCGCTACGGCCCGGCGCGCTGGAGGGCGATGGTGGTGCCGCTGGTCATCCTGGCGGTGGTGGCCGGCCTGTCCTGGGTGGCGGCCGCGGTGCTGCTGGTCGCGGCGCCGCTGATCCCGATCTTCATGGCCATCGTCGGTTGGCGCGCCCGGGCCGCGAGCGAGGCGCAGATGGTCGAGATGGGCAGCATGAACGGCTTCCTGCTCGACCGCCTGCGGGGCCTCGCGACTCTGCGTTCGCTCGGCGCCGTCGACTCGACCGCGCGGCGCCTCGGCGAAGCGGCCCAGTCGCTGCGGACCCGGACGATGGCGGTGCTGCGCATCGCCTTTCTTTCGTCCGCGGTGCTGGAGCTGTTCTCCGCGCTGGGCGTCGCGATGGTCGCGGCATTCATCGGCTTCCATCTGCTGGGCACCCTCGGCTTCGGCACCTGGGGCCGCACGCTGAGCCTGGGCGAGGGCCTCTTCGTCCTGCTGCTGGCGCCGGCCTTCTTCGAGCCGCTGCGCGAGTTGTCGGCGGTCTGGCACGACCGTGTGGCTGGCGAGGCCGCACTGGCGGCGCTCGAGCGCTTGAGCGAGGGCGGCGTTGCTCTGCCGGGGGCTTCGGAGGCGGACACGCAGGCGCCATCGCCTGCCGCAGCGGTCGCGACCGGCGGGCCCGCGGTTCGCGTGCGCGGCCTGTGCTTCCGGCACGCCGGCGAGGACGCTTTCTTCGAGAACTACGACCTGCGGGTGGGCGCGGGCGAGCATGTCGCCCTGATGGGACCCAGCGGCTCGGGCAAGACGGCGCTGCTGAGCCTGATCGCCGGCCTGGTGCCGGCGCRGCACGGCGAGATCCTGATCGGCGGCGTKCCGCTGTCGGAGGACACGGTGGCGTTGCTGCGTGCGCGCATGGCGTGGATGGGCCAGAGGCCGCACGTCTTCGCCGCCTCGGTGCAGGCCAATGTGGCGCTCGGCCGCAGCGGCGTGCGGGCGGCCCAGGTGGAGGCCGCGATGCGCTTCGCGGCGCTCGACGGCGTCGCTCAGGCCCGTCCCGGCATCGCGCTCGGGGAGGGCGGTGGCGGCCTGTCGGGCGGCGAGGCGGTGCGGCTGGCGCTGGCGCGCGTGGCGGTGCATCCCGACGCCGACCTGCTGCTGGTCGACGAGCCGACCGCACATCTCGACAGCGAGACCGCGGAACGTGTCGTCGAAGCGCTGATGCAACTGGCGCGCGGAAGGACCCTGATCGCCGCCACCCACGATCCGGTGCTGGCTGCCCGCATGGGCCGTGTGGTCCGGCTCGACGAATTACCGGTGAGGGAGGCGGCATGAGTTTTTGGCGCGATGTCCGGCCGGTGCTCGCGGCCTTTTGGGAGGCCCAGCCGCGCCGGCTGGTCGGGGGCGCGGCCCTGGCGGCGCTGACGGTGCTGATGGGCATGGCGCTGCTCGGCCTTTCAGGCTGGTTCATCACCGCCACCGCGCTGGCCGGCCTGCAGGCCGCGACGGCGCTGCGCTTCGATGTCTTCATGCCGTCGGCCGGTATCCGCCTGCTGGCGCTGGGCCGTACCGGCTCGCGCTACGCCGAGCGGCTGGTCACACACGACGCCACCTTCGGCGTGCTGGCCGCGCTGCGCGAACGCCTGTTCCGCGGTTGGGCCCGGCCCGATGCGGCGCGCCGGCTGCTGGCCCGGCCGGCCCGGCTGCTGTTCCGCCTGACCGCCGACATCGATGCCCTCGAGTCCTTCTACCTGCGGCTGCTGGTGCCGGCCGGTGCCGCCCTCGGCGCCGCGCTGCTGGCCGGCATCGTGCTGGGCGCTATGAAGGCCTGGATGGGTGCCGCACTGGCGCTCTGGCTGGTCGTCGCGGGCTGGGGCATTGCACTCGCGGTGGCGGCACGGGCCCGTCCGGCGGCGGTGCGGCGCGCCCATGCGATGGAAGCCCTGCGCGCCCGCGCCGCCGACCTGGTGTCGGGGCAGACCGAACTCGTCATGGCCGGCAGGATCGATGCGCAGCGCGCGTCGCTGGCCGCCGCCGATCGTCATCTGGCCAACGCGGACCACGCGCTCCATCGACTCGAAGTGGGTGCCGGAATGGCCTACGCCATGGCCRGGACGCTGACCCTCGTGGCCGTGCTTCTGGCCGCCGCCGCGCTGGTGGGCCAGGGCGCGATCGGCGCGCCGGCCGCGGCGCTGGCGCTGCTGGTCGCGCTGACCGCGATCGAGCCCTTCGCCGCCTTGCGCCGCGGTGCGCTCGAAGCCGGACGCGCCTGGCT
>NZ_JBFUIU010000400.1:0-8207 GCF_056401695.1 Variovorax sp. P4_D9 | reverse complement strand
GGCATACCATGTTCCCCCGCAAGCACCCAACCCCTGACCCGCAATCGGACTCGCTCGGCAGGTGCTCGGCACAAAGTCCCAAAAACTGGCGCGCTCTGGCGTGCCGATGATGCTCTCGGCGCACTTCCAGAAGCGTACCCGCGATGCATGGTCCGGAGGGAAGCTGGTCATCCCCGAGTGCATTCTCTTCGTGGATCGACAGTGGTCGTAGCGACAAAGCCGTCGCCTTCGCGCAACACCACTCAGGAGTGGGCACAAGCGCCGGTACACTTCGCCGGCCCTACTGTCTAGTGGGGTCGCCGCTGGCAACGCGGCGTGTCTACTAAAGCAACAGGAATTCCGAAAATGAACCGCGTCGAACTGGTCGAGAAGATCGCCACCACCCACACCCTCAGCAAAGCCGAAGCCGCACGACTCCTTGAGACCGTCACCGGCTCCATCGTGGCAGCAGTCAAGAAGGGCGAGTCCGTCCAGATCATCGGCTTTGGCACGTTCAAGCAAGTGGCGCGTGCCGCCCGCACTGGCTTCAACCCGAAGGCCGGAACGAAGATCAAGATTGCCGCATCGAAGGTGCCGAAGTTCGTGGCCGGCGCAGCGTTCAAGGGTGCCGTCGACCCGAAGGCCGCCAAGCGCAAGGCGGACAAGGTCGCTGCGAAGCCGGCCGCGAAGGCAGTTGCAAAGTCTCCTGCAAAGGCTGCGAAGGCGCCGGCCAAGAAGGCCATTGCCAAGAAGTGAGCGGCCCGAGAGGTCGCAACGTACCAGGAAGCCGCCCAAGGGCGGCTTTTTCGTTGGTGCGCCGCCTGGCGCTCGCGAACTGCGCGGTCAGAATCAGAACCGAGCCTCTGATGGCTCACGTTTTGCATGCACTTGGCAGTGCTCGTGCGCATCACGGCGTTAAGCGCCCGCTCACGGGCAGGCACAGCGCCGAGCCGCAACGGGAGCGGGGTGAATTTGAGAACGGTTGCGAGAGCCACGCCACCGTGATGCCTGCCTTGGCTGTCTCACCTTTGAGACTCTTGAATTCCCGCTTTGATGTTTCTACGCTTTAACTTCCTACAAACCTGCAGGAGGGTCCGATGGCACTACCTTGGAAAATTGGTCAAGTCATCTGTTCTATGGTGTCCGAGTCTTCAAGCATCTTGACGATGCGCTTCGAACCTCAGCCCGACCCTTACATCCTCCGCGTCTACTGGGGCGGCTGTCGGCGCGATCTGTTAAAGGCCTGCACGCGCCGAGCTCACGGCACGGGCCCGGGCGTTGGTTCGGATGAGTGCGCCTGCAGCGCGGGCGACGCATGCTCGACCAAGGCGCTGCGCGCAGCGAATCTGACAGACGGGGTCGTCAGTTCATGTCACGCTTAGTCACGCCCAGCTAAGTTCACGTCACGGGGGAAGGCCTACAGAAGGGCTAGAAATCTTCCGATGTGCCCCGGCGCGCATTATCCTGTGCGCCCAGGGACCAACCCCAACGCGCGAGACGTGATCAATAGCACTTCGCTGCTCTATGCGATCAGCAACAAGCACAAGGAGATTGCCTGGGTGCTGTTGAAGGCGGGCGCGCAGGTCGACGCAAGGAGCACCGAGGGAATGACCGTCATGCTCGCCGCCGCGGATTGGGCCGATATTGAGCTGGTGAACGAGTTGATTCGAAAGGGCGCCGACATCCAGCAGCCGGCGATCACCGGCGTAACGCCCTTAATGGTGGCCGCCAGCAAGTGCAAGACCGATGTCGTGCGCATCCTCATTGCTAAGGGAGCAGACCCGAGCGCGACGGACGAGAAGGGCCGCGATGCGCTGGCGTGGAGCAATCTGTCGGGGTGTACCGCCCTGGCGCCGGAGTTGAAGAAGCTTGCCAAGGCGGCGACGCGATAGCGGCGGCCTTGACGTCGTCCAGCGCGTCGGGCGCCGCACGCATTGCGCCGGTAGGGCTGGGCTGGTGACGACGGCCGCTTTCCGTCAGCCGCCTGCGCGAGTCGGCGGTTCCACCACCACGGCCGTTCCCTTGGCGGTGGTTTCGCCGAACTGGTTGCCGACCTGCAGTTGCAGTTCCACGAGATGGAGGTTCATTGGCCGAATGCAGAAATCTCCTGCATTTAGTCTTGGGCGCTTTCTTCCATGCGAGCGACGATCCGCTTCGCCTGCTCCAGTGCAGATCAGGCGAATCGACCCGTAAGCCGACGTCTTTTATGGTGGCAGAGTGCTGCTATAGGAAGGCGCACCTCGAAAATCGACCCGTTTTCGGGCTAGCGGCCGAATATTTTCCTCGCCGGTCCGAGCGAGCGCGCCGAAGCTGTGTATGTGCTCCATGGCTCGTTCCCCTTGTCCAGCCTGGTGTGTATGTTCCGGACATTCCAGTGCGCCCCGCTCGTGACTTTTGCCAGCTCGCTCCACGCGATCGGTACCGACACGCCCAGCCCCGGCCGCGCGCGCGCCGACCAGGCAGAGGCGGTCGTGGCGCCGAAGCCGTTGCGCAGGTAGTCGATGAAGATCTTGCCCACCCGATTCTTCGGCCCGCTCTTGGCCACGAAGAGCTGGGGGAGCGTGCGCGCCAGGTGCACCACGATTGCCTGGGAGAAGTCCTTTACGGTGTCCCAGTCGTACAGGCGCTTGAGCGGCACCACGACGTGCAGGCCCTTGCCGCCGCTGGCCTGCTGAATCTGCGCTCACTTCACCCCTTCGCCCGGGTCGAGGTCAAACGTCATGCGGTCAGGTTTCCCGATCGCCGTCTTGACCGCGTTCCAGGTGTGAAACTCGATCACGTTGAGCTGGGCCGCCGAGAGCAGCCCCTGCTGGGTCGCCACCTCGAGGAGTTGGGCGTGGCCCGGGTGCAGGGCCGGGTCGAGCTGCCGCACGYCGGGGATCTCGCCCTTGTCCAGGTGGAGCGTCAGTGGCCAAAGTTCGGATGATCCTCGCCGCATGAAGCATGTGCAGCCGAGGCCTTCGGTGCCGACCACGTCGATCTTCAGCCGCAGCGACGGTGTTGTCGCTTGGCGCTGCAGCATCGAGGAAACCGGGCCGCAATCGGAGAACATCGAGGTGGTGGCAAGCCATCTGGGTCTCGGCGCGCATCCGGCGGTGCTGTATGCGCTGGCCGATCGCCTGGCCCAGCCCGAAGGGAACTGGAAGCCCTTCGATCGCGGAATGTTCGGGCCACTGGTCTATCCCGATCCCGCGCGTCCACACTGAACTACGGCGCGGGTGTTGCCGCGGCACGCCCATCTTGCACAACGTCACGCACAGGATGGGTAGAGCAAGGTCGCACTGCGCAAGCAACAGCAGGCGTAGTCAGCTTGGTCTCTTTCCATCCGGGCACGAAATTGCGGGCTCGAGTTTCTCGCCGGCTCGCAGCGGATTGCGAGCCACACCAGCGCGCTTGACATGACTCCACACCAACTCGTCCGGGTTCAGGTCGGGTGCGTAGCCCGGCAGGATGTGCATGCTCAGCTGGCCCTGGGTGGACTCGATTGTACGAGCCAATGCGTGACGCGCATCCAGAGCGGATGGGCCGGCGAGATCCGCAACGTAGCCCTACAGGACGCCAAGTCCAYGCTCTSGAATGCGGTGCAGGAAGCATGGGAGTCTGGCGTGACGGGAGCAWGTCTGAAGCGCYTAAGGATCTGCACTACAACGTGAAYGTCTACGGCCTACACGAGATGCACGCCGCGGCTCTGGTGGTCGTGGCGCACATYACGATTCGGCCGCCGTTCGACYTTCAGGTGCGCCACCTTCCKCAGAAGCTCCAGCAGCGTAGCGTGCAAGAAGCAGACAACCTCCACAGTCTGGCGTCGCTGTTCGTGGCGCGCGGTCATCGATGGCCGGCGCATCACGACGTGAGCCGCGTAGGCCTGTTGCTTGCTCAGGGCGATGGAATCCAACGCCCAGTTGTGCACGCCCAAGGCCTTGAGAGCGCAGATCTTCTCCAGGGTCTGCGCGGTCGTGCTCGGGGAGTGGCGCTGGGGCGGTGTCTTGATCCACTCCAGATGGCTGCCTGAGGCCGCGGGGGAGGGTGCATAGGCCCAGTCGATGGCTTGGCGCAGCGCCGCCCTCCCAATCGCCGCCTCGATCGTTGCGGCCATTGCCGCCTCCGTGGCGTCGAACGCCTTGCGAGCCCAGCCGGCAGTTCGGCGTGAGCCCGGAATGATGATTCGCCTGCCGTACAGCCAAATGCGCGCGGTTCGTACCAGGTCGTCGGGGTGAGCGGCCTCGAGGGCAGCGACTGAGAGAACCTGTTCGATCTTCTGCCGCTGGACCTCATCCAGGTCGCTCAGGCCAAGATAGGTGCGGGCCCAGGCCTGGTGCTCGTACAGCGTCTGGCGACGTTCATAGAGTGACCGGAGGCTGGCGATGCTCACGTTGGGCGGCCCCAACGCTTCGCACACTGAACGCAGCAGGACCTTCGGTACCGTGGCGAATCGTCCATCGGGCGGCCGCTTGCCCGCAGGAAGAGCAACTGGATAGCTGCAGCTACGCGGCGGTCGTCGCGGAACCGCTCACAGATCGCGGAAATGTCGTCCTTGCTCAGGCTGAAGAACTGCTGGACGTCGAGCTCGGACATCCTGGAGGGAAGGGTCTCCGCGCCAATGATGCAACGCGACTGCGAGCAGGCAGGCTGTCCGCTCCGACGTAGCGATGTGCGAAGGTCATGGTGCAGTCCAAGCCTGTCCGGGTGGAGCGTCAATTTACGCCAACTACAGGTGCTGGACGAATCGCCCACACCTCAAGCGCTCGGAGATGGGCCGGCGCGCAACCGAATTTGCACCAAAAATACGATCACCCCAGGAGGTCACACACCAGTGTCATCTAGCGGTCCCCTTGGCGACAGCCTTCTCGTCAACACCGATCAGTGCGGGCATCGCGCGGGGCTTAGTTCGCTCTGCGGCTGCGAACGACGGCGATCCATGATGTGCGTGCCAAGCCTCATCCCAGGTGATGCCCAGGAGGGTGGCCGCCTTCCTCACGTCGACGGCCGGCGCCCCAAACAACCGTGTGAAGTGCCGGTCATGCTCGGCCCAGGGCAACCCGAGCACTCGCACACCGTGCCGCGCGCAGCTCAGGTGACCTCGCGCTCGAAGTGCCGACTTGGAAATCGTCCATGCTTTGAACCTTTCTTCACCATCGACCTGCCCGCATTTTCACAAAGGCGGTAGCCTACCGCACGCACTGTTTGCTGAGCCGCAGCTAGTGCGACGCGTGTCGGGCTGACCGAATTGGCGTCCGTCTACTTCACGGAAAAACGGYGGGCCGCTCGCTCAATTGAACGCCGGGCTGCGGCGCCTGCTGGTCCGCCACGTCGACCCATCCGCTGCCCATCGACTTGTAGAGCGTCGTCGTCTGCACCAGCGCCTTGAAGAGGTCACGCGCGAGATCATCGATCAAGATCCCGAGGAGTAGCATCGCCGCGCCCAAAGCCCACCGACCGAACTGTCCGCCGGTCATTAGACGCTCTCGCACGCGTTGAGCGACCTCGCGAGACACACCGCCCAGAACGAGCAACGGGGTACTCGCGCCGAGTCCGAACAGCAGCATGAGCAAGGTGATCTGGGACAGCTGCGTCCCCTGGGCTGCCAATGCCGTGGTCGCGCCCAGCGTCGGGCCAACGCAGGGCGTCCAGACCAAGCCCAACAGCAGCCCAACCACGAACTGAGCGCTCCATCCCCGAGCCTGGAACCGATGCAGCCAAGCACCGGTAGACGATCCGAGGCGGGAGGACAGTGAAGTGAATCGAGCTTGCAATCGGGACGACAGAAGAATCAAGCCGAATGCAATCAGCATCACCGCCGCCACCTGGCGCATTACCCCCTGGCCCAGGCCAATGGAAAGCCCGATCGTGGCGAGAAACACCCCAAGGGTGGTGAAGGAAAGGGTCAGTCCTGCAGCAAGCGCCAGCGCGCCGAACCGATGCTGCGCCATGGCCGTCGCCACGAGAATCGGGACGAGCGGCAGGACGCAGGGAGAAAGCGTGGACAGGATACCGGCGCCATAGCCCAGCGCGAAGGTGCCGAAGCCGAAGTTCATTGATTGGTGAGTTACACGATGATCAGAGTGCCTTGTCGAAGACCGCCTCGAGCACGTCCTTCTCCGTCTGGCCCGTCGAGCGCGCGACTTCCTTGCTGGCCTTGAAGACCACGAACGTGCTTTGCTGAGTCACGTGCAATCGCTTCTTCAAGGCGACCTCCTCGTCGTAATCGGCCACAAAGAGCGTGATGCCCTTGAATTTTTGACGCCCCATGAGTTCATTCACGATCGGCTTCTGTGACTTGCAGGTCGGACACCAGCTCGCGGAGAAATCGACAATGACCGGTCCTCCGGCCGCCACCGCCGCATCGAATTTCTTCTGGTCGTAAGGGACCTCTCCGGCAACCGCCAGCGCGGCGAACGCTGCCATCAACGAGACAAAGAAGAGGTTGCGCAAGAGCGTAATGACATGCATGGTGTTTCCAACGACAAGGACGATAAAAAAAGGCGCTCGGTCACCTCGACCAACTGCGCCAAAGGAGATGGTCGAGCGACCAGGTTCCTGCGCCACGACAAAGCAGCACGAGCAGCATGGCCGCCCACTGGATGTGCGTCGGCCAGGCTTGCGGGTAGACGAATATCTCGATGATCGTGGTCATGCCGAGCAGCACCAGCGCGACAGGCCGGGTCCCCAATCCGAGCACCAGCAACACTGGAGTGCTCAGTTCGATCGATGCGGCCATGTGGGCGGCAACATCCGGGGGCAGCAGCGGAAGGCGGTACTCGTCGGCGAACAATGCGAGGGTGGTATCCCAGTTGGCCAGCTTGGTCATGCCGGAATTCCAGAACACCGTCGCGACGGCGAGCCGCAGCGGCAGTGCCAGCAATGCATAGGGCACGGCGTCCAGCCAGCCGCGAAAGCGTGCCAGCATGCCCATTGCCCCGGTGGTACGTGGCATTGCCGCCTCAGAATGGTTCACGGGACGTTCTCCTCTCGCTCGTTGCCAACGCCAACCGAGCAGCATTTCAGTTGGAAATCGACGAATCGACCGGCCGCCAAGGCCTCGGCCAGCAGGCCGGGTGCATCGGCATCGGGTGACGCGGTCAGCACGGAGCCCAAGGGCTGTCCGGCGCAGAGTGCAGCCGTGAATCTCCACGCGCGTTCGTCCGCGCGTCGTACCTCCACGCCGTCTCGCGAGCACTGCACGACCAGGCAGATCGGCCCATCTGCCAGATTGATCGCCGCCAAGGCTGCCTCATCGCGGCCCAGCACGGCGCGCCAGATGCTGTCGACCGGGAACGCCGAGTGCAATGTCGATACCGACGGGTGAGCCACGAAGCACACCCGCTCGTGATCGGAGGGTGCCAGAGTTGCCAGCCGCTCAACGACCGCGAGGGGATCGGCGTCGGGCGCGTGCAGCGCACGGTTCACCGCCCCTTCGAGGCGAGCCACGTCGGCCAGGTAGGCGATCGTCGCCGCGGGCGCGAAGCCCTGCAGGAAATCGGGGAAATCGGAGCCGTAGGCATTCAGATCGGCACAGCGCGGAGCCCGGTCGCGCGCAAAGATTTGCGCTGCGCCTTCAAAGAAGTCGGCGCCGACGAGGCGATGCACGGCCGGATACGACAGCCGCAGTGCATTGGCAAGCGTTGCGACGATGGTGTTGCGGTAGATGCCCAGTCGCTGCGCGGGCGCCAGTCCCGCGCCGACGATCAGGTCCGCCGTCTGGCCGACTTCGTCCTCAAGCAGGCTGCGCCGCATCGCGCGCTGAACGTCAAGCAGCGACGGCATGCTTCGCCTCCTCGATCAGCGCGGCTGCATGGGCAGCCTCATCCAGCAGCACGTCCAATGGCGGTATGTTCGTGTCCCACTCGATCAGGGTCGGGACCAGGCCGAAGCGTGCCAGGGCCTGTGTGTACAGGGTCCAGACCTCCGGTGCGACGTGCGAGCCATGGTCGTCGATGCGCAGGGTTTGCCCGCCTTCGATCTGCCGGACCGCGTGGCCGGCAAGATGGATCTCGCCGATGGCGTCGGCAGGCAGAGCGGCCAGATAGGCCAACGCGTCCCAGCCGTGGTTGCACGCGCTGACGTAGATATTGTTGACGTCGCACAGGATGCCGCATCCCGTGCGCTGCGCGACGGCCGCAAGGAAGTCCCATTCGGCGATCGTCGAGTGCTTGAAGCGCAGATAGGTGGATGGGTTCTCGATCAGGATCTGGCGCTGTAAATAGGCCTGGGTCTGGTCGACATGGCGG
>NZ_JBFUIU010000399.1:0-8213 GCF_056401695.1 Variovorax sp. P4_D9 | reverse complement strand
CTGCTGGTCATCTGGGATGGCTTGAAGGCGCACCGCAGTCGGCTGGTGCGCGACTATCTGGACAGCCTGGGCGGCCATATCCAGATCGCGTTCCTGCCGCCGTACGCGCCCGACCTCAATCCGGTGGAGTATCTGTGGGCCTGGCTCAAACGACATGCCCTGGCCAACTACTGCCCCAACGACCTCAGCGAGCTGCACACGACCGCGCGCAACAAGCTCAAGAGCGCTCAGAAGCGACCCTCGATCATTGCCGCCTGCTGGATGCAGGCTACGCTCTGGTAATGTCATGGGTTACGTAAAGATCAATAATTCAGGCGTTGAGCGACTGCTTTCCGGCAGCGAGTTCGGCAAAGCGAAGGTCAGCAGTGGGCCCGGAGTTCCATTCCGGCTGATTGGATAGCTGCCATTCGATGGGCCGTTGGTCGCAGAGGCGGGGTCCAGCTTGAGCGACGGCAACGGCTACGTCTGCACCGCCTTGAAACCGGCCGTCGATGCTGAAATCTCCATGGCGCCGGGATGACAGGAATCCGGTTTACAGCGTGAGTTCGCCGGGCGGCAGGGAAGGACCGCAAACGCTGCGAAGCCGCCCGTCGCCGAGTGGGAGGGCTGTTCGAGCCGTTTCGTGGAATTTCCTCCGTCCGTGCGGCGCGAACGTTGCGGCCATGCGAATTCCGGTGTTGGTCACAACCGCTAAGCGACGACATCGCTGCTGCCTCGCGGATCCGACTCAACGCGCCGTCTCGGCGGATGGATTTGCGCGGCACTAGATTGGCGGCATGGCTGCGGCTAGCTCTGTGATTTGGTCGCGAACCCACCCGACACCCGGGTCATCGTCGCGATAGCGGTGCCATTGCAGCACTTCGGTCAGCCTGGGCGTCTCGAGCGGCGGATCCAGAAGACGCAAGGGCATGGCCTGGACGAACTGCTTGGCCAGGCGGGTCTGGATCGTTGCGATCCGGCGAGTTCCGACGACGAAGCGCGGCATCAGCAGGAAGCCGTGCGCGACGATCTCGACGCGCCGCGTATTGCCATGTTGGTTTGCATACCACTGTTCGAACCAGGGATTGGTGCCTTGGTCGGCCTGATATACGACATGCCCCAACGACCGGTATTGCTCCAGCGTGATGCGTTCCTGCAGTTCGAGGTTCTGCTGGCATGCGATCACGTGATATGTGTCCTCGAACAGCACCGACTGCGGGTGCTCGGCCAGCGTGAGGTGTGCGGGTGTGATCAGGAAATCGACGCGGCCCTGGTCGAGGTCTTGCGCCATGCCGCTGTACGTAGGCCGCACATCGAAGGTTAAGTGCGGGGCCGTCTGTGCGATGCGACGGAGCACTTCGGCCAGCAGAACCTGCGTCACGTAGTCGGAGGCAATCAATTGGAAATGGCGGCGCGCCGTCGTCGGCTCGAACTCGGGCTTGACGCCGAGGGTGGCGTCCACCTGCAGGATGATGTTGCGCACCGGCTCGATCAGGCTTTCGGCCCGCGGCGTCAGCTGCATGCTGCGGCCCACCGGCACGAGCAGGGGATCTTCGAAGTATTCGCGCAGCCTCGACAGCACGCCGCTCATGGCCGACTGGGTCATGTGCATGCGTTCCGCCGCGCGGGTCACGTTGCGCTCGGCCAGCAGGGCATCGAGCGCGATCAGCAGGTTCAGGTCGATGCGCTGGTAACGCATGGGATGTCTCCGTCAGTACCGCGGCCATCTTAGCGAGGCGCAGGTATTGCGCGGGGCGATGGCAGGCATCGGAAGAATCCGTTGGTGCTGGCGCTGAGGCGCACCTAAGCTGCGCGCTCTTCAACACAAGAGCGGCATGGTCAAGAACAATCCCCTGCGGGGCTGGCAGGTCGATCGGGCATCGATCCGTCACGTCGGCCACGATCTCCAACGTCCCGAATGCATCCTGGCCGAGCGCAATGGAACGCTGTGGACGGCGGATGCACGCGGCGGCGCGATGCGCATTGCTCCCGGCGGCGAGCAGCGTCTGGTGGTCCCGCGCGTGTCCGCGGAGCCTGCTGCCGCGATTGACTTCGACGGCCGCTATGTGCAGAGCCACGGCTCGCTGCCCAACGGCATGGCCTTCCTGCCCAATGGCGAGATCGCTGTGGCGAATTGGGGCACCGACTCGGTCGACATCATGGACCGCGAGGGCCATGTCCGCCGTATGTTCGACCGCATCGACGGCCGGCCGCTGGGGAAGGCCAACTTCGTGCTGCGCGACCGGCCCGGCCGCCTCTGGCTCACCGTCACTACGCGCATGAACCCCTGGACCGATTCCATCAACGCCCGTGCGGCCGACGGCTGCATCGCCGTCATTGACGAGCAGGGCCCTCGCATCGTGGCCGAAGGTTTCGAGGGCACCAACGAAGTCCGGATGGACGCGGCGGAGGAATGGCTCTACGTGGTCGAAAGCAACGCCCGCCGGATCTCCCGGCTGAGAGTGCACCCCGATGGTTCGCTGGGCCTTCGCGAGGTGTACGGGCCGCAGAGGCTCCCCGGGTTTCCGGACGGCTTTGCCTTCGATGCCTTCGGCAACCTGTGGGTCACCCTGGTGATGGCCGACCGCCTGGTGGCCATCACGCCGGACGGCGAGTTGCTGACTCTCCTGGATGACGGCAACCCCGACGCCACGCGTGCGCTCGACGCCCACTACGAAGCCCGCACCCGCACCCCCGAGATCATSGCCGCGGCCTGCGGCAGGCTCGCACCCTGGATGGCCAGCCTGACCTTCGGCGGTCCGGACCTGCAGACCGTCTACCTGGGCAGTCTGCGCGGCACCACCTTGCCCAGCTTTCGCTCACCCGTGCCCGGGTTGGCACCCATCCACTGGAACGAAGACTCTCAAACATGAAACTCGCCACCCTCAAGAACGGCCGCAAGGATGGCCGCCTCGTCGTAGTTTCGACCGACCTTCGGCAGGCAGTCGATGCAATTCACATCGCGCCCACCTTGCTGGATGCGGTGGAGCGATGGGACAGCACGGCGCCCGACCTCCTTGCGCTCTACGGATCTCTCAACGCCGGCACAGCACCGGGTGCCTTCGACTTCGATCCGTCTCAGGCCGCGGCACCCCTGCCGCGCGCGCCCCAGTGGTGCGACGGCTCGGCGTTCCTGAACCACGGCCGGCTGATGGAAAGGGCCTTCAACATCGCGCCCATTCCGGACAGCGACCAGATTCCTCTGATGTACCAGGGAGGCTCGGACGACCTGCTGGGCGCGCATGACGATGTGCCGTTGCCCGACGAGGCGCATGGCATCGACTTCGAGGGCGAGTTCGGCGTCATCGTGCGGCAGGTGCCCATGGGATGTCCCGCGCCACTCGCGCGCAACCGCATCCTGCTGCTGGTGCTGATCAACGACGTCAGCCTGCGCGCCTTCGGTCCGCGCGAGATGTGCACCGGCTTCGGCTTTTTCCAGGCCAAGCCTTCCTCCAGCTTCGCACCCGTGGCGGTGACACCCGACGAGATCGGCGTGGCCTGGAGCGACGCACGCGTGCATCTGGACCTGAATGTGCAATACAACGGTGAGTGGTTCGGCAATCCGAACGGCCGGGAGATGAACTTTGGCTTCGACCAGCTGATTGCACACGCAGCCAAGACGCGCAAGCTCTCGCCCGGCACCATCATCGGCTCCGGCACCGTGTCCAACGCAGGCGGGGCCAAGGGCTCGGCGTGCATCGCGGAGCGGCGTGCCATCGAGCTGATCGAAAGCGGCGCCAGCCCGACGCCGTTCATGCACTTCGGTGACCGCGTGCGCATGGAAGCGCGCTTCGAAGACCGGCCCGTCTTCGGCGTGATCGACCAGCGCGTGGTGCAGTCGACCCCGCCGCAGGCCTGAGCAGGAGCCACTCGCACCATGCCTCGCTTCGTAGATCTGTCCATCTTCCTCGAGAACGACGTCCTTTCGGACCCGCCACCGCTCGCGCCCAAGATCACCTACCAGAAGCACGGCGACACCGTGCACGAGTTCATGCAACTCATCCCCGGCACCCGGCCGGAGGACTACCCGGATGGCGAGGCGGCGGCCGCCGAATGGGTGAGTCTGTCAACGCACAACGGAACCCACCTGGATGCCCCGTACCACTTCCATTCCACGCAGGACGCGAAGCTGGGCGGGAGCCGTCCTTCGATCACCATCGACCAGGTGCCGCTGGACTGGTGTTTCAGGCCCGGTGTGAAGCTGGACTTCCGGCATTTGCCGGACGGCCATGTCGCCACGGCCGCCGATGTAGATGCGGAGTTGGCGCGCATCGGCCATGCGCTGCAGCCGATGGAGATCGTGGTGGTAAACACCCGTGCCGGCCAACGATACGGCCACAACGACTACGTGTCGGCCGGCTGCGGCATGGGCTACGAGGCCACCATGTACCTGCTGGAGCGCGGCGTGCGTCTGACCGGCACCGATGCCTGGAGCTGGGACGCACCTTTCGCCTACACCGCGCGGCGCATTGCCGAGACGGGCGACACCTCGCTCATCTGGGAAGGGCATAAAGCCGGCCGCGACATCGGCTATTGCCACTTGGAGAAGCTGCACAACCTCGAGTCGCTGCCGGGCGATGGTTTCACCATCTGCTGCTTTCCGCACAAGATCCGCGGCGCCTCTGCCGGCTGGACCCGCGCGGTCGCCATCTTCGAGGACTGAGGATGCGCGTGCTGGTGACCGGCGCCGGTGGCTTCATCGGCGCGACCCTCCTGCAACTGCTTCATGCCCGCCGACGGGTCGGTGATCGGCCCCTCGAACAGCTGGCGACATGCGACACGCAATTGGCCGCGCTACCCGCGGGCGTGGTCGGGATCGAAGGGGACTTGGCCCACGCGCGCGTGCTGGAGCGCATCGCCGCCTTCGCGCCGGACGTGTGCTTCCATCTCGCGGCGGTGCCCGGCGGCGCCGCCGAGGCCGATCGGACGCTGAGCCGGCGGGTGAACCTCGACGCGAGCCTGGATCTCTTCGAAACGCTTGCCGTAGCGGCCGCAAAGCGCAGCGCCGTCAAAGGCCCGCCCATCGTCGTCTACGCCAGCACGATCGCGGTCTACGGCCATCCACTTCCGGACCTGGTCGGCCTCACCACGCCGACGCGCCCGCCGATGACCTACGGCGCCCACAAGCTCGCGTGCGAAATCGTGCTGGCCGACTACACACGCCGTGGCCTGCTGGACGGCCGCTCGCTGCGCTTGCCGGGCATCGTGGCGCGTCCGCGCGCGCCCTCGGGCCTGGTCTCGGCCTTCATGAGCGACGTGATGCATGCGCTCCGCGCGGGAGAAGGCTTCATCTGTCCGGTCGGGCCCGCCGCGACAGCCTGGTGGATGTCTGCGCGCCGCTGCGCACAGAACCTCCTGCATGCGGCGGTGATGGACCCGGGCGCCGGCGGTGCCGACGACGGGTCGCGCGCCTGGGTGCTGCCGGTACTGCGCCTGTCGATGGCCGAAGTTGTACAGACACTGTCGACGGTCTACGGCGTGGACGGCGACCAGCTGGTGCGTTGCGAGCCCCAAGCCGCAGTAGAGGCGGTTTTCGGCCGTTACCCGCCGCTGGACGATCGTGCGGCGCGCGCTCTTGGCTTGCGCGACGACGGCACGCCCGCCGCATTGGTGCAGCGTGCGCTGGAACCCGGCTTCGAGCTTGCCGAAGAGGACGAAGCATGGCGGTGATGCGTCCCTTCCCCATCCGAGCCCTGATTTTTTTCTCCCAGCACGGCCCCGCCGTCCAATCGATATGACACTGCAACACCCAACCCGACGTTCCCTGCTGTGCACGGCCGCTGCACTGCCGCTGGCATCCCTCGCCGCCCGGGCCGGCGCGCAAGCCGCCGCCTTTCCGACACGGCCCATCACCTGGGTCGTGCCCTATCCGGCGGGCGGCTTCGGCGATGCGCTGTCGCGCATGCTCGCGCAGAAGCTCTCGGCCAGCCTCAGGCAACCCGTGGTGGTCGACAACCGGCCCGGCGCCGGCGGCCAGATCGGTGCGAATCACGTGAAGCAGCAGCCCGCGGATGGCTACACGCTCTTCTACGGTGACCTCGGCCCTTTCTCGATGAACGCCGGCCTGTATCCCAAGCTGAGCTACGACACGCTCAACGACTTCATGCCGCTGACCCGCCTGCTGGTCTCGCCCACGCTGGTGATCGTGCCGGCCAACGGCCGGCTCAAGACCTGGCAGGAGGTCCTGGAGGCGGCACGTTCCGCGCAGGGCCTCAACTACGGCTCCTACGGCATGGGCAGCCAGCCGCACATCTGGATGGAGATGCTCAAGCGCGACATCAAGGGCAGCATGACCCACGTGGCCTACAAGGGCGGCGCCCCGGCGGTGCAGGACCTGATGGCCGGTCACATCGACCTGCTGCTGGACGTGACGCCCAGCAGCATCCCGCTGGTGCGGGAGAACAAGGCGAGGGCGCTCGCGGTGGTGGGCAGCGAGCGCCGGCTGCCGCAGCTGCCGCAGGTCCCGACCATTGGCGAGTTGGGCCTGCCGTCGCTCGACGTCCCGGGCTGGACCGGCGTCGTGGTGAAGGCCGGCGCGCCCGAGCCCATCGCCAACCTGCTGCACGACGAGCTGGTCAAGGCCGTGCAGTCGCCCGACGTGGTGCAGCGCTATACCGAGCTGGGTCTGGTCGTGGCGCCGAGTTCGCGGGCCGAGTTTGCCGAGCTGATCCGCACCGAGACCGCCCGCTGGGGCAAGGTGATCCGCGAGGTCGGGGTGCAGCTTGATTGAACCGACAGGGCCAGCGCTGTTCGGATTGCACGGCCAGGTCGCCTTGGTCACTGGCGCGGCCGGCGGGCCAGGCGATTGCCCGGACCTTCGCAGGGCAGGGGGCGGACCTGGTCCTGTCCGACCGGGCCGGCAGCGAGCTGGAGGCCCTGGCTGCGCAATGCCGTGAGTGGGGCGTGCGCGCGCGGACGGTGCTCGCCGACCTGTCCGATTCGCGCGAAGCCGCGAGCCTCGGCCCGCGCGCCCTCGAAGCCTTCGAGCGCATCGACACCGTGGTCTGCAATGCAGGGATGCAGGGTCCCGCAGGGCCGCTGCTCGACGTGGGTCGAGCCGATTGGAGCAAGTCTTCCAGGTGAACCTGGCCAGTGTGCATGCGCTGTGTGCCTCGCTGGTGCCCGGCATGGCTTCGCGCGGATCTGGCTGTGTCATCCTGATGGCCAGCATCGCCGCATCACGCGGTAACCGCGCGATCGGCCTGTACGGCCTCACGAAGGCCGCGCTGTCGCAGATGGCGCGCAACCTTGCCGTCGAATGGGGACCGCGCGGCGTGCGGACCAATGCCATCGCGCCCGGGCTGATCCGCACGCCGCTGGCGCAGGCGCTGCTGGACGACGAAGATTTCATGGCGCGGCGCCTGGCGATGACGCCCTTGCGCCGGGTGGGCGAGCCGTACGAGGTCGCCGGTGTGGCCGCGATGCTGGCATCGCCGGCCGGCGGCTTCATCAACGGACATACCCTCGTGGTCGACGGCGGCACGCTGGTGTCGGACGGAGGCTGAACCAGAAACCAGGTATGGCGCCAGCCCATACTTCGCATCGGGAAGAACCATTCGTCACGCGCCACCCGTCTGACTAGCATCGGCGCGGCCCATCGAGACAGGAGACACATGTTCAAGTACTTTCCAACCAACTACGTCTGGAATCTTTCGGTCGACCTCGCCATCGAGATGGGTGCACGGATCGGCGAGATCGAGACCATGTGCGCCCCCTTGCAGGAGGCCGCGCGCCAGCCCGATGCGGCCGCCTCGGCCGCCTTCCGCGAGAGCTGGAAGCGCATGGCCGACCAGCTCGGCGAACTCGCGGCCGAGGACGAGGCCCGCGGCCGGTTGATTTCCGCGGGCGTCGGGCGCGCCGCGACCTACCTGATCACCGCCGAACGCCTGCAGGCCCACGGCGCACCCGGCCGCGAGGCGCTATATCGCCGCTTCCTCGACACCTTCGAGCGCGGCGTGCGGTTGGCCGGCGAGAACTGCGAGCGCGTCGAGATTCCCTATGGCGGCACGCATCTGGCCGGCCTCTACGTTCGCGCCGAAGGCCTCGCGTCGGGCGCTCGCGCACCGATCCTCGTGCAACTGAACGGCCTGGATTCGACCAAGGAAATGAAGTACCGGGTCGGCCTGCCGCGCTGGCTCGCCCAGCGCGGCGTGGCATCGCTGGTGCTCGACCAGCCCGGCACCGGCGAGGCGCTTCGGCTGCACGGGCTCACGGCGCGATACGACAGTGAGCAC
>NZ_JBFUIU010000398.1:0-8234 GCF_056401695.1 Variovorax sp. P4_D9 | reverse complement strand
GGGCGGACTTCCTCGGCGCTGTCGGAAGCCCCGTCCGGCTCGCCCCCCGGCTCAGGGCGCGCGGCCTCGCCGCGTGCGTAGGTGGCCTGCAGCCTGGCGGCATCCGTGGGAGCCGCGGGCGCAGCAGCGGCGGCGGCAACGGGCATTGCAAGCGCCGGCACCCCTTCGCCCAGGACAGGCGTAAGCGACGACGTAGTCGTCGCAGCGCCCGCCGCGACGGCCGGAGGCACCAGCGGCTCGACGGCGCGCTGCGCGGCCAGCGGCGTGGCCCACTGCGCCTGCGGCTCCTGCAACAGTTGCGCCAGCGGCCGGGTGCCGGACGCGAACTCGACCAGGTGGGACTCGTAGAACAGGCCGCTGTGATTCACGGTCTGCGCCAGCGCGCGCGCCAGCTCGGGCACCGAAGGTGCCAGCCGCGACGGCCAGGCCGGCGCAACGCCGCGCACCGGCCCGGGATCGGATTCGAGATCGGCCAGCACCGCGCTAATGACGCGCGCCGCCACCGACAGTTCGGCCTCGCGCTCCGGAGGCTGATGCGCCGCTGCGCCCGGCAGGCTGGTCGGCCCTCCGGGCAGCACGCGGTCGAGCGCGGCCTTCGATGGCAGGCGGACGTCGTTCTCGACCCTGAGCACTTGCGCCACCGCACCGGGCGCGCCGATCTGGGCTTCGGCCTTGATCGCGAGCACATCCAGCCGCGGCGACGCCTTGACGGCGAGCAGCGCGTCGATCAGTCCGGTGAGTCCACTCATGGCCAGCTCCCGCGCTTCAGTGCGGCGGCCCGTAGGCCTTGCCCAGGCTGCGCCGCTGCTGCAGGTAGCTCATGTGGGCGATCAACTGCTCGATCTGCGGCTTGACCAGCCCGCAGACCTCGTCCTGGTCGGCGCGGATCCGCTCGATCAGGCGCAGCGTTTCTTCGAGCTGGCTCGGCTCCAGCGGCTCCAGCGGCACCAGGACCTTGAGCCGGTCGACGATCGCCGCGCATTGCTCCTCGAGCGCGGGAAGGCGGCCCCACTCCTTGGAGCGGGCCAGCTCCGCCATGAGCGCAACGCCCGAGGCCAGCTGCCCGTAGCAATGCACGACTTCACTCCTGGTCGCCATGTTGTCCCCTGTGTTGTTCGCCGGGCGCGTCATGCGCGCGCCGGGCCGGCGTCGATCTCGCGCCAGGCCGATGCAATGTCTTCGAGAAGGCCATCGGCTTCGTCGAGCGCCCGCGTATCGTTGCGCAGGTTGGCATAGAGAAGCCTTTGGATGATGTAGCCGTAGAGCGCCGACAGGTTGGCCACCAGGGCCTCGCCTTCGGGGCCCGCGGCCTTGGCGTCGAGTGCGGCCTTGAGGCCGTTGTCGACGATGTCGATCGCCTTGGAGATGGCGTTTCCCTTGGGCCCGATGTCGCCGTTCGACATGTGGTGGCGGGCCATGCCGATGGTCGACTTGGCGCCATCGAACAGCATGCAGATGAGCTGGTGCGGCGAGGCGCTCATGGCGCTGGTCTCCACGCCGACACGTGCGTACGCGAGGGCGCCAGTCCTGAAAGTGTGCGGGGAGTACATGCGCGGTTCCGATCCTGGTCTTACTTGCTGCTGCTGCTCGTCGCGTTGATGTCATTGAACTGCTGCGTGAGATAGCTCATGGTGCTGTTCATGCTGCTGATCAGCACGTCCAGTTGCTGGAACTGCGTGCGATAGCGCGCCACCGTGTCGCTCACGCGTGACGACATCGCCGTGTAGTCCGCATCCAGCTGCTTGAGAGTCGTATTGACGCCGGCCGTCGCCACCTGCAGAACACCGCCAGTCGAGGTCATGCCGCTCACGAGCGTGCTGAGCTGGTTGCCATAGCCGGCCGTGCTGTCGGTCGCGTTGGCGAACAACCTCGAGACACCGTCCAGCTTCGTCGAGAGCGCAGTGTTCAGCTTGGTCGAATCGATGGCCAGCGTGCCGTCCTTCTGGAAGGACACGCCGATCTCGGAAAGCACCTTCATGTCGTTCGGTCCACCGGCCTGCGGCGTGGTCAGCGCCTGGCGGATCTTGGTCTGCAGGTTGCGCAATGTGGAGTCGCCCAGCAGCGCAGCGCCGGTCTTGGTGGTCGCGTTGTAGGCCGTGAGATTCGCCGCCGTCGCCTGCAGGTTGTTGTAGGCCTGCACGAAGCTGCCGATCGCCGCGGCCACCGATGCGGTGTCCGTCGACAGGTTGACGCTGGTGGTCCCGATCGCCGCCACGCTCAACGTGGTGCCCTGAATCGCTTCCTTGACGGTGTTGCTGGCACTCGACACGGCGATGCCATTGACGGTCAGCTTGGCGTCCTGGCCACTCAGCGTCTGCGTCAGGTTCTGCGTCCCCGCAGGATCGTTGGCCAGCAGGGTCTGCAGCGCCGCATCGCCGGTGACGGAAATCTTCATGCTGGACGCGGCACCGGTCTGCGTCGAAGACAGCACCAGGCGCTGCGGCGATCCGCTGCCGTCATTGACGATGCTGGCCGTCACACCGGCCTTTGCCGCATTGATCGCATCGCGGATGCCCTCGAGCGAGTTGTTGCTGGCGTCGATGGTGATGGGCGTCGCGGTGCGCGTCCCATCCGGGGTGAAGCTGGAGCCGGTGTATTTGCCGATCGTCGCATCGAGCGTGCCGCCGGCGATGGTTCCGAAATCGATCGTGACCGTTCCGACGCCGATGGCCGTCTTCGCGCTTGCCTGCCCCACCGTGACCAAGGCCTGCGCCTGCGCCAGTTGCGTCACGTTAATCGCGTAGCTGCCGGCAACGGCGGTGCCGTCCGCGGTGGCGGTCAGCATGCTGGTGTTGCTGGAGCCGGCCTTCACGCCCTGGAACAGCGCCGGCGAAGCGAGTGCCGTGGCAGCCGACTTGAGTCCGCCCAGCACATTCGAGATCTGCCCGTAGGCGGTCAGCTTGGTGGTGTAGCTGGTCTGCTTCGATTGCAGATCGACGAGCGGCTGGCTCTCGGCGGTCTGAAGTTGCGTGAGCAAGGTGCTGAGGTCGAGGTTCGATCCGACGCCGAGGCTGCTGATGGTCATGATGTGATGTTTTCCTGCCTACTTCTGAAGCCTCGCGGCTCATGCACATGAATTCGCTGTCCTCCGCGGCCTGGAGTTGCCAGGCTGCAGAGGACAGCGCAGGCGCCGGAGCGCCTGCACCGGCCGACGCCCTCCCACGCGGAGAGGCGTCGGCGCCTTGGCCCGGATTACTGCAGGAGCTTGAGCACGCCTTGCGTGGTCTGGTTGGCCTGCGCCAGCACCGAGGTGCCAGCTTGCTGCAGGATCTGGGCGCGGGTCATGTTCGACACTTCCGTCGCGTAGTCGGCGTCCTGGATGCGCGAGCGCGAAGACGACAGGTTGGTGATCGAGGTACCGAGGTTCGAGATCACCGAGTCGAAACGGTTCTGCACTGCACCCAGCGAGCTGCGCAGGTCGTCGACCTTCTTCAGCGCTGCGTCGATGGCGGCCAGCGGGCTGGCGGTCGAGCCGGTTTGCAGGCTGTTGGCGGTGATCTTCGACGTGTCGACGGTGAATGCGGCAGTGCCCGCGGTGGTCGTCGTGTCGGCCGATGCCGGGTCGAGCGCGACGTAGCGGTACATCGTGGTACCGCTGGCAGCACCGGTGAAGCCTTGGTTCACCAGGGAAGACGCCTCGCCAGCCGATGCGGGCGTGATCGCGACTTCGGCGAACATGTTGCCGTTCTTGTCGGTCACGGCATTGCCCGTGAGCGTGGCGCCACCCGCGGCCAGTCCGAGGGCCGTCGACAGGGTGTCGGTGGTCTTTTCGGCCACGGTCGTGAGCGTGACGGCCGTGGTGCTGCCATAAGCGGCTTGCAGCTGGGCGGCGCTGGGCTTGTCAGCGGTGGAGGCTGCGGTCACGCCGTCGAAAGCGGTCGTTGCCGTCGCGACCGGGCCGGCCACGTTGAAGCCTTGCATGCCGAGCGTCGTGGAGCTGATTTCCTGCAGGTTGATCTTGATGGTTTCGCCATCGTTGGCACCCACCTGCACCGTCAGGGGCTTGGCCGAAGCGGAGAGCACCTTCACGCCATTGAAGTCGGTCTGCGCCGACGTGCGGTCGATTTCCGCCAGGCGCTGGGTGATTTCGTCCTGGATCGACTTCAGGTCGGAGGGCGAGTTCGAACCGTTGGCGGCTTGCACGGTCAGTTCGCGAACGCGCTGCAGGTTGTTGTTGACTTCGGTCAACGCGCCTTCGGTCGTTTGCGCCAGCGAGATGCCGTCGTTGGCGTTGCGCTGTGCCTGCGTCAGGCCGTTGATGTTGGCCGTGAAGCGGTTGGCGATGGCCTGGCCGGCAGCATCGTCCTTGGCGCTGTTGATGCGCAGGCCGGAAGACAGGCGCTGAATCGCGGTGTTCAGCGAAGCCTGCGACTTGCTCAGGTTGTTCTGCGTGAGCAGAGAGAGGCTGTTGGTATTGATGACTGACGCCATTTTCGACTCCTGTTGACAAAGGTTGTGGACTCCGGCCAAGGCCGTAACGCTGGACCCGCTCCCACCGTGAGACTCAAGCCATCGTTGGATCAGTTATCGGCACGCCCTCGGAAACCTTTAGGGCCCGGCCCAAATATTCGCCGGCCCCGTCCACGACCCTTCGGAGTCAAGCCGGCAGGCTCATCACTTCCTGGTAGGCGCTTACGAGTCGGTTGCGCACCTGGAGCCCGGTCTGGAAGGCCACGTTGGCCTTCTGCAAGTCGACCATGACGTCGTTCAGCGCGATGCCCGGCTTGCCGAGCTCGAAGGACTCGGCCTGGCCGTAGGCCTTGGTCTGCGCGCCGCTGATGTTGTCGAGCGAGCGCTTGAGCTCGGCGGCGAAGCCACCGCTCTCGGTGGGCGCGGCGGCAGCGGGCGAGAAGCCGGCCTGCACGGCGGTGGCCCGCATCTGTTGCAGGACGGATTCGATGGCAGCAATCGACATGGCTTTCCTTGTTTACTTTGGTGTTGCTTTAGAAGCGCCCAGGCGCTCCGTCGTCCTTTCAGCGTAGCAAGGGAAGACCCCGATACAAGCCGCCAACAGACGGCTAAAGCCCCCGTTGTTCGGTCCATCGAATTTGTTACGGCTCCTCACAATCAACCGCGAAACGACAAGCCCGCTGACGACTTCAGCGGCCTACGGCATGACCTCTGAACAACAACCTCACTTCCTCCGCATGACGACGCACCTTCCCGGCGCACCGGCCAGCGAGGGAACCCGCGCATGAGTTCGACGGCACCCGCGATCGACGCGCCCGCGGCGTCTTCGCTCCCCGCGCTGCTCGAGCGCCTGCGGGCCCAGCCGAAGCTGCCGATCGTCATCGGCGCCGCAGTGCTGGTGACCGCCGTGGCCGCGTTCACGCTGATGAACCGCGGCCCCGACTACAAGGTGCTATACACCAACGTCTCGGACCGCGACGGCGGCGCGATCATCGCGTCGCTGCAGCAGATGAACGTGCCATACAGGTTCGCCGAAGGCGGCGGCGCGATCCTGATCGCCGGCGACAAGGTGCCCGAGGTGCGGCTCAAGCTCGCCGCCCAGGGCCTGCCGAAGGCCGGCGGCGTCGGCTTCGAACTGATGGACAACCAGAAGTTCGGCACCAGCCAGTTCGCAGAGCAGGTCAACTACCAGCGCGCGCTCGAAGGCGAGCTGGCGCGCTCGATCGAATCGGTCGGCACGATCGAATCGGCGCGGGTGCACCTCGCGCTGCCGAAGCCCTCGCTGTTCGTGCGCGAGCAGAAGAAGCCCTCGGCCTCGGTGGTGCTGACCCTGCAGCGCGGCCGCAGCATCGACGAGGGCCAGGTCAGCGCGATCGTCCACATGATCTCCAGCAGCGTGCCGGAGCTCGACCCGAAGGCGGTCACGGTGGTCGACCAGCGCGGCAACCTGCTGTCGGCGGCCAACAGCGGCGCCCGCAGCCTGGACGTGAGCCAGCTCAAGTACGTGCAGGAAATCGAGAAGGGCTACATCCGCCGCATCGAGACGATCCTGCAGCCGATCGTCGGTGCCAACAATGTTCGCGCCCAGGTCGCGGCCGACATCGACTTCTCGGTGATGGAAAACACCGACGAGAAGTACAAGCCCAACCAGGAGCCCGGCAAGGCCGCCATGCGCAGCCAGCAGTCGAGCGAATCGCTGCAGCAGGGCGGCACGCCGCCCGGTGGCGTGCCCGGCGCCCTGTCGAACCAGCCGCCCGGCACTCCGAGCGCGCCGATCACGACTGCGCCGCGGCCCGGCACGCCCGGTGCCCCGACCGCCAACGGTGCCGCGAACACCGCCGCAGTGGCGACCAGCTCGCATTCGACCGGGCCCAGCAACTCGCGCAAGGACGTCACGACCAACTACGAGCTCGATCGCTCGATCCGCCACGTGCAGCAGGGCGCCGGCGGCATCAAGCGGCTGTCGGTGGCGGTGGTGGTCAACTACATGGACGCGAGCGACGGCAGCGGCAAGAGCAGGCTGCGGGCGCTGACGCCGGTCGAGATCGAGCAGATCCGCAACCTGGCCCGCGAGGCGATGGGCTTCAGCCAGGAGCGCGGCGATTCGCTCAACGTGGTGAACAGCGCCTTCGCCGACGACAACAAGGAGCCGACCGCCGCCGCAGTCCCGTTCTGGCGCGATCGCGACAACCTCGAACTCGGCAAGAGCCTGGGCCAGTATCTGCTGCTCGGCTTCCTGGCGCTGTTCGCCTGGTTCGCGGTGCTGCGGCCCCTGCTGCGCAAGCACCTGGCGCCGCCGCCGGCCCCGGCACCGACCGTGTCCGAGCCCGTCGCCGCCGGCGACGCGCCGAAGCAACCGGAAGAACCGGCGATCTCTGCCGAGGAAGCCCTGCGCCAGCGCGAGGCCCTGCGCCAGAAGGTCGACCTCGACTACGCCCATCAACTCGCCGACCAGGATCCCAAGCTGGTCGCCACGCTGATCCAGCATTGGATGAACACCCATGATCAGTGAAAACGGAACCCGCAAGAGCGCCATCCTGTTGATGGCCCTCGGTGAAGACCGCGCCGCCGCGGCGCTGGCGCACCTCGCCACCAGCGAGGTCCAGACCCTGGGCCTCGCGATGGCGAAGCTCTCCTCGGTCTCGAAGGACGAGCTCAACGCGGTGCTGTCCGAGTTCCGCCACGAGACCGAGCAGCTCTCGGCGCTGCACCTGGGCTCGAGCAGCTACATCCGCGCGGTGCTCAAGAAGGCGCTCGGCGACGACCGCGCCAGCAACCTGCTCGAGGACATCCTGCAGAACGACGAGCCGCACAGCGGCATCGAGCGCCTGAACCAGCTCGAGGCCAGCGAAGTGGCCGAGCTCATCCGCGACGAGCATCCGCAGATCCTGGCGACCGTGCTGATCCACCTCGATCGCATGAAGGCCTCGGAGGTGCTCGAGAAGCTGCCGACCCGGCTGCGCCACGACGTCATCATGCGCGTGGCCACCTTCGGCGGCGTGCAGCCCTCGGCGCTCATGGAACTCACCGATGTGCTGACCGAGATGCTCTCGGGCCAGGGCCTGAAGCGCAGCCGCCTGGGCGGCGTGCGCACCGCGGCCGAGATCGTCAACCTGATGAACAGCGCGCAGGAAGAGGAAGCCATCGCCCACGTGCGCGAACACGACGAGGGGCTGGCGCAGCGGATCATCGACGAGATGTTCGTGTTCGAGAACCTGCTGAGCCTGGAGGACCGCAGCATCCAGCGCCTGCTCAAGGACATCGAGTCCGACTCGCTCATCACCGCGCTCAAGGGCGCGCCGCAGGAGCTGCGCGACAAGTTCCTCGCCAACATGTCGCAGCGCGCCGCCGAGACGCTGCGCGAGGACATCGAGCTGCGCGGTCCGGTGCGCGTGTCGCAGGTGGAGGCCGAACAGAAGGCGATCCTGCAGGTCGCACGCCGCCTTGCCGAAGCCGGCGAGATCGTGATTGCTGCGCCAGGCACCGATGACTACGTCTAGGTACCCCGCGCCTTCGCCCTTCGGCGCCCGGGCGCGCGCGGCCGCTGCCTATGCGCCACCGCCACGCGCCGCCGCCGCCGCGAAGCCCGACAAGCCGGTGCTGTCCGCCTGGCAGCGCTGGGAGATGGACACGCTGGTCGAGCCGGCGCGGCGCGCCCCGGCCCCCGGCGGCCACGGGACCTCCCTCCCGCCGGTCGAAGCCCCGCCCTCCGTGGCGCTGCTGCATGCCGCCGAGCTCGTGAGCCTGCGGCGCGAGGCCCGCAGCGCCGGCGAGGCCGAAGGCCGGCGCGAGGGCCACGCCGAAGGCTATGCGCAGGGCCGCAC
>NZ_JBFUIU010000397.1:0-8242 GCF_056401695.1 Variovorax sp. P4_D9 | reverse complement strand
CCACGGTAGTCCCGGAGACGGGCCGCTTCAACGGCTCAAGCCATTCTGTCTAGATCGCGTGGAAGCGAAGACCATCAACCAAGTCCGGCGCATGCTGTACAGGTGGGCGGGCCCCAATCGCACCAGCGCATGAAATCTGTCATCCGGTCGAGGCCAAGACCCTTTTGATCGGCAACTCGAGGACCTACATCGACCGCCGGCACAAAAAGCTTCTCCACTATCGTTGTATGTTTGAGCGGACTGCCCAATGCGATGCCGCCGGTGATCGCGAATGCATCGATTCTCGCGGCGATCGCCATCCTCAGCGAGTCCCGCCTGTCCTTCCTCGGCCTCAGCGATCCGAACAGCGTGCTGGGACGGAATCATCGGCGAGCGCCGGCAGGCAATCCGCAGCGGCTCGTACCTGACGCTCATTCCGGGTGCCGCCGTGTGGGTTGTCCGCACAGAACCCCGTGCTGACGCTCGCCAGTAACTCATCGAAGCCATCCACTCGCATTGCGCACTGGAAGTCCGAATGGTTGGCGCGCGCAAGCTGACAGCTGGGCGGCAGCTCGTGAGGTGGCCACTTCCGAAGGCCAAGACCAGGCCACCCTAGCCTGGGTCACGACTCAACCCCGAGGCAGAGCCTCCCGCCGCGAGCCCTCAGGTTGCATGCGCTGCTGTAGAAAATCGAGAAACGCGCGCTGAACCGCCGTGCTGTGTCGGCGCTGCAAGTAGACGGCCGACAGCCACATGTCGTTACGAGCGAAATTCGACAACACGGGCACCAGTCGCCCGCTTTCGACGTACGGCTTGAGCATCTCCGTGGGCAGGTAGACCACGCCCGATCCCAGCAAAGCGGCTTGGATGAGCGGGCCGGCTTCCGTGGCGCTCAGCCTGCCGAGGACAGGCACTTCTATCGGCTCCCCGTCGGCTTCGAAGCGCCACTTCGGCTGCGATTCCACTCCCCCGGTGATCAAGGCATTGTGATGCGCGAGTTCGCTCGGGTGCGCGGGAATGCCGTGCTTGCGCCAGTACATCGGGGCGGCACAGACACTCAGCGCCATCGGTACCAATTTGCGCACAATCAGGTTTTCATTGGCTGTGGGCCCGAAGCGAAGGGCAATGTCGATCCCATCTTCTGCGAGATCGACGATCCGGTTCGTGAGGATGAGGCTGATGCTGACCTGCGGATAGTGGTCCAGAAAAACGTTGATCAGCATGGGGAGTTGCGTGAGGTCGATGCCGTGCGGCGCAGAGATGCGCAACCGGCCGCTGGGGGTCGACGCCCGGTCTTGCAGTTCCGCCTGCGTGACATCTACCAGTTCCAGGATCGGCCGACTTCGCTCGAGCAGCAGGAGACCAGCATCTGTCAGACTGACAGACCGGGAGGTTCGGTTCAGCAGCCGGACTCCGAATCGGCCTTCGAGGGTCGCGATGTATTTGCTAACGGTCCCCGGCGACAGCGAGAAATGCTTTGCCGTGCGGGAAAAGCTCCCGGAAGAGGCAATCTCGCTGAATGTTCGCAGGAGGTCCAGGCTATCCACGGTTTTCTCTCGGTTAGTTGGGCAGCGCTCGCTCAGGCGAGGCCGATCTTTTTCCGCAGGCTCGCATCCACCGGACCCGAGGGCATGAAGCGGCGCAACTTCGTCAGAAGCGACGCTTGCCCGGGGGGCGTGCAACGCATGCGCCACGGGCCGAGCGCCGCCTCGACGATGGTGCTCGCCACGCTGTGCGGTTCGGGCGCACTGCTGACGCTGTCGGACACGGAAAGCGTCACCCGATCGCGTTCTCGGTCGTAGCCCACGATCCGTGCCTTGGCACGGTGCGCGTTTTCGTCGAGATTGGTCCGTGTGAAAGCCGGCTGCACCAGCGTCGCGCGAACGCCGAACTGGCGGACCTCATGGTCCAGCGATTCGGTCAGCCCTTCGACCGCATGCTTCGTGGCCGCATAGACCCCCATGTAGGGGGCCGGGAGCACACCGAGTACCGAACTGACGTTGACGATTCGGCCGCGGCGTTGCGAACGCATGAGGGGAAGAACGGCGCGCGAGGTGCGAAGCATGCCGAGCACGTTGGTGTCGAACAGCGCCGAGGCTTCGGCCGTCGTGGTCTCCTCGACCGCGCCGGTCATCATCATCCCCGCGTTGTTGACCAGCACGTCGATGCGCGTGGTCCTGTCGATGACGAATTCGATGCCGAGTTGAACCGAGCGTTCGTCACGTACGTCCATCTCGATGAACTCGACACCCGGCAGTGCGGGCGCCTTGTGCAGATCGCGCAAGGTGCCGAACACGTGGCAGCCTCGCGCGACGAACATCTCCGCGGTGACACGGCCGATGCCCGAGGACGCGCCGGTCACGACGACAACTGATGAACCTGACATGGGATACCTTCGATCTGAATGAATGTTGAAGAAGCGCCGTCAGCGCGCTGCGGGTTCGAGGTTGCCCGGCCGAATCCTGAACCAGATGGCATACATGGCCGGGAGGAACACCAGCGTCAGGATCGTCCCGGCGAAGGTTCCGCCGATCAACGTGTATGCCAACGCACCCCAGAACACCGAGTGGGTCAGCGGGATGAACGCCAGGATCGCCGCGAGCGCGGTARGGATCACCGGGCGCGCGCGCTGCACGGTCGCCTCGACGACCGCATGGAACGGGTCGAGGCCTTGTCGCTGGTTGTGGTGGATCTGCCCGAGCAGGATCAGCGTGTTGCGCATCAGGATGCCCGACAACGCAATGAGCCCGACGAGCGCATTGATGCCGAAAGGTTGCTGGAACAGCAGCAAGGTCGGCACGACGCCGATCAGCCCCAGCGGGCTCGTGAGGAACACCATGACCATCGCGGAGATCGAGCGCACCTGGAAGATGAGGATCAGCAGCGTGGCAGCCAGCATGATGGGAAACAGCGGCAGCATCGCCGTGGTCGCCTTGTCCGATTCCTCGATCGAGCCGGCCTGCACGATGCGGTAGCCGGCGGGGAGCCGCTCCATCAGGGGCTGCAGCTTTGCGGTGATCGCGGTCGACACGTCGGGGGGCTGCAGCCCGTCGGCGATGTCGCCCTGCACGGTGATCGTGGGCACGCGGTCGCGTCGCCGCATGATCGGCTCTTCCATGCGCACCTCGACCTCGCCGACCTGGGACAACGGAATGCGCTGACCCGCGGCACCGGCGAGCGTGAAGTCGGCCACCTTCGCAGGATCGAGCCGGGTGCCGCCGGCCGAACGGGCCGCCACCTGAACCGTGCGGATGTCTTCGCGCACGGTGGTCACCGGCACGCCGTTCAAGAGGAACTGCAGTTGCTGCGCCACGGCGCTGGAAGTCAGCCCGACGGCCTGCAGGCGGTCCTGCTTCAGGTTGAAGTGCAGCGTGGGTGTGCGCGTGCCCCAGTCGGTGTTGACAGTGCGCATCATCGGGCTGGCATCCATCACCTGGTGCACTTCCTCCGCGATCTTGCGCAATTCGTTCGCATCGGGCCCGCGGACTCGGTAGGCGACCGGAAACGGCGAGTACGGACCAAACACGAGCTGGGTAACGCGCACCCGCGCCTCGGGTGCCAGGCCGTCGGCAACGGCATCACGCAACCGGTACTTCAGGGCCTCGCGTTCCTCCTGGCTGGCCGTCCGCACCACGATCTTGGCGAACGACGGATCGGGCAGTTCGGGTCCCATCGCAAAATAGAAGCGGGGCGCGCCCTGCCCTATGTAGGACGTGACGATGTGCGCCTCTGGCTGCGTGGAAAGCCAGGCCTCGATCTTGGCCGCGGCGTCGCTGGTCTGCCTGATCGACGTGCCGTAGGGCATCTGCACTTCGACCATCACCTCGGGCCGGTCGGAGATCGGGAAGAACTGCTTCTTGACCACGCCCATGCCGAGAATCGATGCGACGAAGAGCCCGACGACTGCCCCCGCAACCAGCCACTTGCGCGCGATGACGCGCGCAAGCACGCGCCGCAGGCGGTTGTAGCGTGGCGTGTCATAGATCGCTGCGTGACCGCCCTCGACCTTCTTGAATTTCGGCAGCAGCTTGACGCCCAGGTACGGCGTGAACACCACGGCGACCACCCAGGATGCGATCAGCGCGATGCCGACGATCCAGAACATGTTGCTGGTGTACTCCCCTGCGGTCGAAGGGGCGAAGCCGTTGGGCATGAAGCCCACGGCAGTCACCAGCGTGCCCGAGAGCATGGGCGCTGCCGTGTGGCTCCAGGCATAGGCCGACGCTGCCATGTGGCTGTAGCCCTCCTCGATCTTCACCACCATCATTTCGATGGCAATGATGGCGTCGTCCACGAGCAGGCCGAGTGCCAGGATCAACGAGCCGAGCGTGATGCGGTCGAAGTTCTTGCCGGTGGCCGCCATCACCACGAAGACCACCGCCAGCGTGAGCGGCACGGCAGCGGCCACGACGAGGCCGGCGCGCCAGCCCATGCTCAGGAAGCTCACCAGCATCACGACCAGCAAGGCTGCGAAGAACTTCACCATGAACTCGTCGACCGAGGCGGCGATGTTGACCGACTGGTCCGTGACCTTGGTCAGGCTCAGGCCCAGAGGCAGCTCGGCATTGATGGCACGGGCTTCCACGTCCAAGGCCTTGCCCAGGTCGAGCCCGTTCCAACCCTCCCGCATGACAACGCCGATCAGCAAGGCTGGTTCTCCCGTGTTGCGGATCATGAAGGTGGCCGGGTCTTCATAGCCCCGCTTGACCGCTGCGACATCCGACAGCTTCAAGGTTCGGCCTTGCGCGATCACTGGCGTGTCCCTGATCTTCTGCAAGGTGTCGAATGCGCCGTCCACACGAATGGATACCTGCGGACCCCTGGTTTCCACGGAGCCCGCCGGGCTCAGCGCATTTTGGGCATTGAGCGCAGCAAAGACGTCCTGCGGGCTGATGCCCAAGGTCGCCAGGCGGTCGTGTGCGAACTCGACGTATATCCGTTCGGACTGCTCCCCGGCGACGTTGACCTTCTTCACCCCGGGCACGTGTAGCAGTCGCTGGCGCAGCGCCTCGGCATCGCGCACCAGCACCCGTTGCGGCTCTCCCTTGGCCTTGAGCGCGAAGAGCGCAAAGGTGACGTCCGCGTACTCGTCGTTGATCATCGGCCCGATGACACCTGCCGGCAGTTGGCCCGCTTCGTCGCCGACCTTCTTGCGSGCCTGGTAGAACTCCTCCTGCACTTGCGCCGGTGGCGTGCTGTCGAGCAAGGTCAACGTCGTGAACGCCAGCCCCGGCCGGGTGTAGGTTTCGGCGCGGTCGTAGTAGCGCAGCTCCTGCAGGCGTTTTTCGAGCTTCTCGGCAACTTGGTCCTGCATTTCCTGTGCAGTCGCACCGGGCCATGCCGTGATGATGGTCATCACCTTGACGGTGAATGCCGGATCTTCGGCGCGCCCCAGCTTGAAGAATGCGACCAGGCCCGCCAGCGAGACCAGGCAGATCAGGAACAACGTGATGGAGCGCTCGCGCACAGCGAGCGCCGACAAATTGAACCGGCTTTCGCTCATGGACGGGCTCCGTTCACCGCAGGCGAGGCGGCCGCGTCCGCAACGCGCACCTGCTCGCCTTCGCGCAGAAGGTGCGCGCCGAGCGCGACCACCTGATCGCCCTGCTTGAGCTGGCCAGTAACCTGTGCACGGTCGTCGTCCAGATGCTCGACCGCCACCGGCTGCCAGTGGGCCTTCGCCGGATCGCCGCTGACGATCCATACGCCTGGCCCCTTGCCAGCGTCGAAGAGCGCTCCGATGGGTACTTGAACGCTGCCTTTGTTCGCGGCCTTTCCGTCCGCGATATGAACCGTCACGGTGGCGCCCAGTGGGGCGTTGGCCAACTCTCCTTCGAGCACATACCGCGCCTCGAAGGTGCGGGTCAGACGGTCGGCCGCGTCCGAAAGCTGCCGGAGCTTGGCCGTGACCGCGGCGCCTTCCCTGCCGAACAGCGTGGCCTGCCCCACGGAGCCGATGGCAGGACGCAACGTCTCGGGCAGTTGCACCACTGCCTCCCTGCGCCCAGCCTGCGCCACGCGCACCACCACTTGTCCGGCGTTGACGACCTGTCCCGGCTCGACCAGCGTCTCAAGGACCGTGCCATCCACATCCGCGACCAGTTCCGAGTAACGGTTGGCGTTCCGAGCGACTTCGGACTGTGCTTCGGCCGCACTGAGCTGGGCCTGGGCGGCGGCGGCTGCGGCCTTGATCTGATCGTAGGCCGAAGCCGAAATGGCCCCGGTGCCCCGCAAGTCGCGGTAACGGAGTTCTTCGTCGCGCGCCTGCGTGGCTCGCGCCCGGGCGGCGGCCACGGCCTCCTGCTGCGCACGCGACGCCAGCTTCAGATCGACCGGGTCGAGGCGCATGAGCAGCTGCCCGCGCTGGACCGTCTGGCCGACGTCCACGAGGCGCTCCAGCACTTTGCCCGAGACGCGAAAACCGACGTCGCTCTGCACCCGCGGAGCGACGGTGCCGGTGAAGGAGCGTGTCGAAGAACCCGCCGGCTGAACCGTTGCGGCCCGCACCAGTGGCGCGAGGGTGCGTGAGTCGGGCGGTGCCTTTTCGCTGCAGGCTACCAGCGCGAGCGGGAGAGTGCAGAAGACTGCAAAGGTAACAAGGTGGCGCGGCAGCATGAAAGTCCCATTGGCGAATCGATAGGACTCGAATTCTGCTGCTGGTGACCAAACAAGTCAATGGTCACAGCCGTTTGTTGGGTCAGGGCGATAGACTTCGCAGCACCAGTCCGGACAAAAGCACCGGCGCCTCGTCGGCGTGATCGAAGCTATGACGCAGCAGCAAAGGATTGAGGTAGGGATGCATGACTAGGTAGATTGCCGCCGCGRCTTCGTCGATAGGCGTCTTGCGCTCGAACTCCCCGGAGTCCCGACCTTGCTGCAACACCTCCAGGATCAGTTGCCGGATGAATTCTTCATGCGCGATCGCCGACCGCCACCGCTCGCTCACTGCCGAGATGGCGATCTCATAGAGCTTTCGATCCTGGGAGAACAAGCGAAGACTCGCCTCGACGATCGTCTTGAACATACGACGCAGTTTCTCCGGCGGCCGATCGGTGCCGCTCACGGCAGCCACGACTTCGGCTTCGATCTCTCGCAGGCAACTGCTGCAAATCATCTCTCCGATGGCCTGCTTGGATTCGAAGAACTTGTAGATGTAGGCCTTGGAGAAGCCGATGGCTTTGGCAAGGTCCGAGACGGTGGTCTTTTCGTAGCCGTACCGGCTGAAGTGCTCGGTAGCGGCAACAACGATCTGATCTCTCACGTCATGGTCGACCGGACCACGTGGCGGGACTCGAGAAGTGACGGCTGTAGGCATGAAACAGAGCTTACCTGCAGCGGTGTCTTTGGACAACATGTGACCATATGATATATTGGTCACGATATCGATGAATTGTCGACACGGGAATGCACCATGCTCACACGTACTTTACTTACGCTGGTCGCTGCAGCCTGCATGGCTGCAGGCTGCGCCGTCGGGCCCGACTACGTCCGGCCCGAGACCTCCCTGCCGGACAGATTCCTCGGCCAAGCGGCTGTCGACAAGCGGGCCGCCGAAGCCAGCGCCGAGTTGGCAGCGTGGTGGAATGGCTTCGCAGATCCGCAGCTCGCCCGCTACGTTGAACTCGCGCTCGCGCAGAACCTCGACCTCGCGCAGACATCGGCCCGTGTGCTCCAGGCTCGGGCGGGCCTCGGCGCAGCCAACGCAGCTTTGCTGCCATCGGGCAATCTGAGCGGACAGGTAGCAAGGGCTTATCAATCGGTGGAGACGCAGTTGGGTCAGCTCCTAAATGCGCAACCCGATTTCGATCGCTACGGGATCGCCAACGAAGCGAATCTCGGCGCGACTTGGGAACTGGACATCTTCGGCGCCCTGCGTCGTGGAAGCGAAGCCGCGCGGGCCGACTACCAGGCCTCGGAAGCCGGCGCAGCCGCCACGCGCTTGAGCGTGGCCGCGCAGACCGCGGACATCTACATCACGCTGCGCGGCTTGCAGGCCCGGCTCGACGTGGCGCGCCGGCAGGTACGCACTCAGGAAGAATTGCTTTCCAAGGTCGAATTGCTCTACGGCAAGGGGCTGGCCGCCGAACTTCAACTCAAGCAGGCCGAAGGCGCACTCTCACAGGCTCGCGCGTCCGTGCCGGTGCTCGAGGCAGGCCTCGATGCGGCCATGAATGCCCTGGACGTGATACTCGGCGCAGCGCCCGGCACGCATCGCGCCGAGCTGGCACAAGGCGGCGCCATCCCAAGTGCACCGCGGATAAAC
>NZ_JBFUIU010000396.1:0-8256 GCF_056401695.1 Variovorax sp. P4_D9 | reverse complement strand
TTCAGGGCGATGCGGGAGGAAGGGGCGAACCCCTTGGAGCAAAGCTCCCGTGGCGGGATGAGCCACTTAGTCCACCGTTGCATCACCAAGGCCTGATCGGCCCTTGCACGGGAAGTTCCGCGCCATTTGGCCGTCGGTGTGTCCCACGGTCGCGAAATCGATCGAGGTTTCGATGAAATCGGCAGCATGAATGGCCCTTGCGGAGGTTCCGAACAGCAAGGCGAAGGTCACCAAGGTCCAACTACGCGAAACTGTCGCCGCGTGAGCGAAGAGCATCCACCACCACGAGCAGAGAAATCCAAACCCAGAAGCGCTGCAGGCCAAGGTCGACACATTCAATTCGAGGTGCCCGTTGACGGCGCCGTCGACTGTGCCTCCCGGTCAAGGCGGAGGCGACCGCCGGAGCCGCCCAATGAGACTGGATGCCGGTTCCTCGGCCCCCTCGCGGCACCAGGCGAAACGCCCGACAATCATCGGCATGGATCAGCTTTCACAGGAGCACGCACCCGCCAGCGGCGACTGGCGCGCGGACGCTCAAGCAGCGGTAGCCCACTTGGCGCGCGAAGAGGTGCCGGCGGGCTTCGCGGCGGCGCTGCGGATCTTGGCGGACGCGCTGACCGCCCCGGGCGATCTGCCAGAGGCGGCCTGGCCCACGCTCACGGAAAAGGCACAGGTGCACGGCACCGTCTTCGAGCCGGGCACTTCGACCAATGCTGTCGTGGAGGAGGCCGTCCGGTACTACCAGTTCGAGCAGCAGCCGCCGTGTGTTGCGAGCCGGGCCAGCGTTTTGGACCGTTTCAGTGCCCAGGTGGGGCACTGACCAATGCAAATCCTGATGAGGGCGGCTCCGGCTCATGAGTGGACCAGGATGGCGAGTCGACCCGCCTGCCGGGAGCAGCCTCCCGCCTAGAGCGACGCCATTGCGCGCAACACGACTGGCGCGCCACCGCTCTTCGCGGGCAGCGCTACGGCTGGCACGTAACGCATGAAGTCGTAGCGCGGCAATGCCGGAGTCGCCACCGTCCCAGAGAGCGCGAAGACCGGCACGAGGAAGTGCTGAACCTCGCGCGGCGGCAGCGCGTAGAAGCCGATCCGGCAGTCGTGGAAGCGCACGGACGCCTCGCCGGGGTGAAGCTGCGCGAAGGTCTCGTCGCGCCTGAGAATGTCGATGACATGGTCCGGCGAAATGGTCATCACCTCTTCCGCCACGTCGACCTCCCGCCAGAAGCGCAGGATCTCGACCGGATTGCCGCCGTCTCCGATCGCGACCTGGATCTTGGCGCCTGGCCCGAAGAACGGCAGGCCGGCAACCTCGAAGCGAAGATTGACCTGACGTGCGATCGGCCACGTCGTATCCTCTCGCTCGCCTGCACGCTGGAAGGAAAACTCGACGTCGGTGACCGAATGAAGCGATGCCGCTGAGTGCGCAAGGTCGACCTCGCGAAGCCTGGTCAAGGCGCGGTCGACGGCCTGCCGCTCGTCGGGCAATTTCGGCTGTGATTCGGCTTCACGCCGATGGCTCAGGTGGGCACTCCAGCGAACGGATCCCGTGGCAACGAAAAATTCCATTGTGGAACGCTCGTCCCTGACGATGAACCTCGCGCCGGCGTCCTCCACTTTGCCCTTGACTCCGAAGCGGTCCGCGACCTTCCCGGCAAAGGCGGGGGAAGTGTCGCTCGGCCGACGGGCGCGAAGGACGGCAACGCGCTGCGCACTAGGAATTTCGGGAAACTCAAAAAGGTCGTTGCTCATGATGGTTCCCCTAGCAGGCGCCCCGCAGGTAGAAGTGGATAGTCGGCACATCGGGATCGGCGGAGACGAATCCCTTGCCGTGCCAGTGGTCCTCGTAGGTGTTGGTACCCCCGGCGTCTGCGCGCAGATAGGCCCACCACGTGTCGGATCCCTCAGTCTCCTGCGCTGCCGCGATCCAGGCATCTCGCACTCGCCAACCGTTGTTGAGATGATCAGCGAAGTAGCGGCCGCGATTGGATTCGTCGTGACAAGTGGTGTCGAAGCCGAGGATGTAGTGCAGGCCCCGAAACGATGGGCCCCATCGGCCGAAGACGCCGGCGCGCTCGACCACTTGGCAGGCGTGGAAGGCGATCCACTCGAGGTCGATGTCACCGAGACGCACTTCGCCGGGTGTTGCTTGCCCGCTGTCGCTCGTCGTGCCGAAAATCGGACCCTGCGCGTTGGCGTGACCCGCATAGAAGGCGATGTCGACGTTGTCGGCCCACAAGTTATCCGATCCACTTGATGGGGAGCCTGCGCCTTTTTGTTCGAAGTCGGTGTCCCACGCGAGGTTGTCGCCCCACGCGTATTGACGAACCGCCTGGAGCGTGTTGTAGAAGCCTTCCGCGGCCGCTTTCGTGTTGGACACATCCGCGGCGCGTCCGTTGTACTTCATGATCCAATCGATGCCCATGCCCATGGCTAACCTCCGTTCGCAGTAAGTTCGCTTTCGATGAAGGGGACCAGGGTTCGGTGGTCCGCTCCCTAGTCGAACGAGGTTACGGCCGCTGTTCAGATGGCGCATCACCAACATGATTGATGTGAGCGAAGGCTCGCGCAACGACGACTTCCTCCCCCACCGTGCTCGTCCTCGGCTGCATGGGAGTGGAGTTCAAGGTCACTGCTCAGCGCAGTGCCGAACTTCTGCTATTGGCAGGCAATCGGCATTCCCGTGAGTGGCAGGATGACGTCTAAATAGGCGCCTGCGATGCAGGGAGATCCGACGAATGCGGCGATACCCTGGGCCGCGAACAACCTAGCGGAATTCTCACGGTGCCGTGTATCGTGGAGGGAGCCAGATGTCCACAATGAACTCCTCTCACAAACGTAATCATTTCGTCTTCGTAGCGAGATTTGCTTTCGCTGCGAGCGTGTTGTTGGCGGCAACCGCGTCCGCCGCCTGGAACCTCGGCGCGATGTCCGAGCACGTTGTCACCGCCGAGCTTGCCAAGCATGCGCGTGGCAGCTCCAGCGACAACGCTGCCGCTCCGGTAGCACTGCCCGGCGGCCGGAACTTCAGCGCCTGCACGAACCTGTTCCCTCACCAGGCACCGCTGAACGTTGCCTCGGTCAATGTGGAGTGGAAGCCGGTCGCTCTCTGCTCGAGCCACTTCGCCGTCCTGTATTCGAGCCTCAGCAAGACGCCCCTGGTCGTGGTCGAGCGCCTGAATCGCGCGCAGATCGAAGCCGCGAAGGACGAGCATAGGACCGAGCAGTTCTATCCAGACCCGCGCGTGCCCGCCGGCTCCCGGGCTGAGCTGTCCGATTTCTCCGGTAGCGGCCTAGATCGAGGGCACCTCAGCCCAGCCGGAGACCAACCAGATCCGCAGTCGATGGCGCAGTCGTTTGCCCTGTCGAACATGGTTCCCCAGGATCCCACCAACAACCGAAAGATCTGGTCGAAGGTGGAGAAGGATGTGCGCAAGTTCGCTCGTCGCGCGCAAGGGGACGTCTATGTGTTCTCGGGCCCGATGTTCAATGGCCCCCGCCGCGCGATAGGCGCCAACCGCGTGTGGGTGCCGTCGCACCTCTTCAAGCTGGTCTACGACGAGGCCTCGGGCCGCTCGTGGGCATACATCCTGCCGAACACGTCGGATGCTCGCATCGAGGCGCCGATGGACTACCAGGCATTCGTGAAGGCGACCGGCTGGAACCTCCTGAGCGCAGGCGCCCAATGAGCGAAGCCCACACCTGCCACTGGCCCGGCTGCCAGCGACATGTTCCGCCCAAGATGTGGGGCTGCGCGCCACACTGGTTCACTCTGCCAAAGGACATCCGGGATCGGATCTGATCCACTTATGTGGCTGGTCAAGAGATCACCAAGACGCCCAGCGAGGCGTACCTGGCCGTGGGGCGCGAGGCGCACGAATTCGCTCGCAACCATGTTCCCAAGAGGCGGGTGACACCGCCGGCGCCGCAGGACGCGCTGTTCTGAGTCGCGACGGAACCATGAACCACGACATCGAACCAGGAGGCTGGTGCCTCTACCTGCTCGAATGCAAAGGCGGCGTCATGTACGCCGGCATCACGAACCGCCTTGCGGAGCGCTTCGCCGCGCACCAGGCGGGGAAGGGCGCAAAGTTCACGCGGGCTAATCCGCCGATGCGGATCCTCGGCGCGAAGCAATACGCCGATCGCTCGGAGGCTTCCAAGGCCGAGTACGCGATCAAGAAGCTGCCACGGGGGCGCAAACTGGCGTTCCTGACCGCCTCCAATAGGGCAGAAGGCTGCCAGCGAGAAATTCCAAGCCCCTGCAGCTCGCCTCGAGCAGCTGCTGCGCAGCGCGCAAAGGGCGCCAGGCGTCTAAGGCAACCATCGGGCCGGGACATGGCCGATGGACGCTAGTTGAAGAACACCACGAGAAAACAATTTCATGTCGAACGCACACGGGGCATTTGGGAAGAAATTCGCGAGCAAGTGTTCTGAGTCCAAGGTCGGCCGGTCGAGGTTCGCCCGGGCCAGCGCCGCGGCGAAGAGATCGCCATGCAGCGCGCCGAGATCGCGCAGCAGGCGGTGGCCGGCAAGCTCGTTCAGGCCTTTCGCGAGTCCAGGAGCGTGCTCGCCATGAAGAATGGAACCCGCGATGAGCTCGAGGGGGCAACCTCGTTCCTGCTCACCACGAAGCCGGCGGCCGGCGAGAAGGCGACTTCGTTGGCACTGGGCCGCACCGGAAGCGGTATCTACTTTGGGCAGCGCTTCAGCTAAGGCCCAGGCGGTGCCGTGCGGACGGTGACCGACGCGCAGGAAGTGTCGCCGGAGGTCGCCCTGGGGGGCTGCGCGCGCAGATCGCCGCGAACGGTGCAGAAGCCGATGCTGCGCAGGCGTTCATTTCAGGCGGCGACCTCTGGCAAGCCCGCCGCTGTGAGCCGCCGACCAGAATTTGCGTCAAGCCCCGCCCTTCAGGGCGGGGAAGGAAAGCAGGTATTTCGCGCGCCGACCTTGATTGCCCATACTGTTCGTAGATGTCCGTCGATTCGTCCCTCTGTGCTTTCCGATTCCGGCTTCGCCCGCGTCCCGCGCAGGAGAAGCAACTGGCCCGCTACGCGGGCATGATGCGCTGGGTCTGGAATCAGGCGCTGGCCGAGCAGCGTGCTCGCCGCGAGCGCGGCGAGAAGTACGCAGGGTACGCAAGCATGTGCGGTTGGCTCACGGACTGGCGCAACGCGTCAGAGACGTCGTGGTTGCGGGAAGGCCCGGTGCATCCACAGCAGCAGGTCCTGAAACGACTGGATGCCGCGTTCCAGACTTTCTTCGCGAGCGTTGCTGCGATGAGCGCCTCGGCGCGTGGCAGCGCGCAGAGCCCTGGCAAGAAGGTGCGCCAGAAGGCGGGCCTCAACCGCGGCATCCTCGATGCCGCCTGGGGCGAGTTCAGGCGCCAGCTCGAGTACAAGCTGGCCGCGCACGGCGGCCAAGTGCTGGCCGTGAACCCGGCCTACACCAGCCGCACGTGCCGCGCCTGCGGACATGGGGCGGCAGAAAGCAGAAAGTCAGGCGCTCTTCGCCTGCGTGGCCTGCGGCCACACAGAGCATGCGGACGTGAACGCCGCAAAGAACATTCTGGCCGTGGGACACGTGGTCTGGGCTTCAACAACGACGCCCGCTGCCTGTGGAGGGGTGGTCAGACGCGCAGCGTCCGCAAGGACGAAGCGCGCAGCCCCTGCGAAGCAGGAACCCACCCAAGAGGCAGGCCGTGCGTAAAGCGCAGTCCGCCTCAGCAGGAATCCTCGTCGTTCAGGGCGGGGAGGATGTCAAAACGCGGGTCGAAGAAGAACTTGACGCCGAACTCGGGTGAGATGTTCTGCAGCTCGGCTTCTCTTCGAACCACAGCGTTCGCGCTGTAGCGTGAGCGTCGCTTGCGTGGGGTCGGCGTCGTCATTGAAGATGATCTTCGTAGAGCGACGACGCGAGCTGGTGAGCGAGCTTGCGGGTGCCGGTTGCGCCCTCGCGCTGCTTCGCCACGATGAGTTCGGTGATGCCGGGCTCCGGGGTCTCGGGGTTGTAGACCTCGTCGCGGTACAGGAACATGATCACGTCCGCGTCCTGCTCGATCTGACCCGATTCCTTCAGGTCCGACATCATGGGGCGCTTGTTCGCGCGCTGCTCCACCGTCCGGCTGAGCTGCGCGAGGGCGATCACAGGGCACTTCAGTTCACGAGCCAGTTGCTTCAGGCCCTTCGAGGCCTCGCCCACGACCACGCGCGCATCGGTGCCGGGCTTGGCCGCCGCTCCGGCTGAGATCAGCTGCAGGTAGTCCACGCCGATGATCAGCTTGCGCCCGGGATTCTGGGCCTGGAAGAGACGGGAGCGCGTGCGGATCTCCGCCAGCGAAAGGCCTGGCGACTCGTCAATGAAGATTGCCTGGTTGCCGAGCCTCTGGGCGGCGTCGTAGATGCTCTCCAGCCTGTCCCCCAGCTGCTCGGCGCTCGTGAAGACAGCGCCTGGAATGCGTCCAGCGCGCGAGATCATCCGCTTTGCCATCGACGTGCCTCGCATCTCCATGGAGAAGAGCAGGGCGGCGCGGCCGGTGCCTGCGGCGGACAGCATGAAGTTCACCTCCATCGCGGTCTTGCCCATCGATGGGCGTGCTGCCAGAACGATCAAGTCTTCGTCCACGAAGCCGCCACCCAGCAGTGCATCGACGCTCGGGAAGCCGGTCGTCACTCCGGACTCGATCTCGTGGCCATCGAGGCGGCGCTCGATCTGCTCGAGCAGGACGGAGATGTAGCCCGCCACGTGCTCTGGACCGGAGCGCGAGGACTTGGAAGACGTGCGGGCGTTTCCGGCGGAGTCTTCCAACATGGTCGTGAGCGCCTCGACAGTGGTCTGACCTTGCGACGCCTTCTCCACGATCAGCTTCGCCGAAGCGAGAAGCATGCGGATGACGCTCAGTTCCTTGATCCGTGTCGCCGCGGCCTGGATCGCTTCCACGCTTGCCGTGAGGTAGGTTGGATTCGTCGCGAGGTTGATCAGGTAGTCCTCGCCACCCGTGAACAGGTTGTGCGTGCGCGACGCGTCCACGAGGGCTGCAAGGTCGCGCGCGTGCCCAGCTTGTCCCAGGGTCTGCCAGAGGCGGAACAAGTTGACGTGAATCTCCTCGCCGAAGTCCTGAGCGTTCAGCACCGGCGCGATCTGGCCGGATAGATCGTCGCGGCCGTCTTGCATCACCGAGCACAGCACGGTGCGTTCGCTTATCTGCGAGATGAGTGGGTCGTTCGCAGCGGTCGGAGCCGCTGCTGCGGCGTCATTGGCCGCGGCCCCGTTTGAGGGCTGCTGATGCTGCGCACGTGGGAAGCCAAAAGGTGAGTTTGTTGCCGGCATTGAAAGTTTTCTTCCTCAACTTTTTGAAAACCGAAACCTAAAGATTCTGTTTTCGAAAAACTGACCTTACGGATCGCGTTTCGTGTTGATATTCTGGAGAGAACTTGCAGCAGCCGTCAATGTAAAAGCAAAAAAATGTTTCTGATTGACGCGGAACAGACTAATATCGCGGACGAAAAAACGATGATAAACACGCTCACACACTCAGCACTAGACATACGGTGGATGACCGAGGCTACCTGGTTCCACTCGGACGATGCGTCCGTGGTCCGCGCCGGCGTGCTTCTGCTCGAAGCGGCGTTCCGAGCGACCCAGCCGGCGACGCTTCCGGCTGATCCGCTGATCCTCTTGCGTTTGAGCGGCTTGGGCGCGAATGTTTGGGACGAGAAGGGGCGCGCATTGCTCCAAGGGTTCGACGAGGTCGAAGGCGGCGCGTGGCGCCATCGCGCGATGGCAGAGATGTTCTATGCCGTAAACGAGCGCTTTGCCGGGCAGATCAAGGAACTGGTTGCCTCGTCGGTTCTGGCGAGCCTGGCTGTGGAAGAGTTCCCCCTTGTCGGCGAGGTCATGCCGGCAGGTCGAAGCAAGGGGAAGCGAGCACTCGCCAAGGACTTCCAGTTCAATGACGCGCTCCTCAAGAAGGCGGAGGATTCGGGCTATATCACCGTCGAACACAAGGCTTGGTTGCTGGAGAAGTTCAAGGACTTCGCCACCGCAAGCACGCGCCTCTATTCGAACTGGGACGCGACGGCGAGAAATTTCTTCTCGAGCTCGATCACTCAGCGTGACTTTTTGACCCGCTTCGGATACTGGCCGCGGGACAGTCGGGCGCGCCTCACGCCTGCACTCGGCGCGCCGGCATCGGTGCTCTCTGGTCCGCAGTCGTTCGAATCGGCAGCGTTGAATGGGAGCAAGTCTTCCGTGGAC
>NZ_JBFUIU010000395.1:0-8257 GCF_056401695.1 Variovorax sp. P4_D9 | reverse complement strand
ACCGCATCATGATTGCGTCGCTGAAGCCGCGCAGCAACATCACGACGGCCAGCAGGACGTACATGATGCCCACGCGCTTGTGGTCCACGGTGGTCAGCCACTCCTCCCACAACCACTTCCATCGCCCGAGCCAGGTAATAAGGCCGAGCACGAACGCGATCCCGATCAGCAGCACCACGCACGTCACCATGATGATGGGCTGGTCAAAAGGAATCGCGGCCAAGGTCAGCTTGCCGAGCATCATCAGTGCGCTCCATTCGTGAGGTTCATTTCCCGGCAGACGCCGATCCGTGGATCTACCGTTCGCACCTTGACGGCAGATACCGGCTGGGTGCCGCGCTGCATGGCGTAGTCGAAGAGATTGTTGTCGGCCGCCGCGTAGTAGGAGGCCGCAGCGGTGCCGCGGTGGCCGATCAGCCGCTCGTAAGCCGGCTTGTCGAGCACCTGCCCCGACCGGCGCAGCCCCTCGACCCAGCGCTCGAAGCCGGGCCGGTCTGCAGCGATCACCTTGAAATGCATGTCCGTGAAGCCGTCGCCGCTGAACTGCGACGACAGTCCACGGTAGATGCCTTCCTTGTCAGCGATGACGGACATCTGCGTGCACATCCCGGCCATGGCATAGATCTGCCCCGCGAGCCCCGGGATGAAGATCGCGTTCATGACGCTCGCCGAGGTGATGTCCATCCTCACGGGCGTATCGAGGGGCAGAGCAAGTTCATTGACACTTGCGACGCCGAGTTCGGGATAGATGAACAGCCACTTCCAGTCCATCGAGACCACCTCCACCCGCAATCGCCTCTTGGATGCGTGCAGCGGCCGATACGGATCGAGTTCTTGCGAGCCGACCCAGGCGACCGCTGCCAGGAAGAGGACGATCAGCAACGGGATGACCCAGATCGTGAACTCGACCTTGCCGCTGTAGTTCCAATCCGGCCGGTAGGCCGCCCGCTTGTTGGAGGCGCGGAACCACCATGCGAAGGCGAGCGTCAGCACGATCACCGGGACCACGACGAGCAGCATCACGCCCAGGCACTCGTAGAGCAGCTGTCGCTGGGTCGCACCGACGGGGCCCCAGGGGTCCAGCACACCCTCGGCCCGGCCGCTCAGGGCGGCCGTCGCCAGTGCCGCGCCGATCATGCTTGCTCGGAACGATCGCTGTTTTGCTTCCATCGGGGGTCCTCCGTCGATTGGACAGAATGCTCGGGATTCAGCGGCCCAGCGAATATCCCCCGCTTGGGGCACGAACTTGCCGTTTCGCGGGAAAAATGTTGCTCATTGGGAAGTTTTGTGATCGTTGAGTGCCTGTTGAATGTCATTCGCAAGTGTTTCCACGGCATTTCAATGCCCACGGCAGCAATGCAGATGAAACACGTCTCTTCGATCTGGTGATAACCTTTAGCGCCGAACCCGAGGCCGCAACGAAGCGCTTCCTATCATGTCTGTGATCCAGCCCCACATCCTTGTCGTCGACGACGACCCGCTCATGCGGGAACTGATCGGCGACTACCTCCTCGAGAGCGGCCTGCGGGTGTCGAGCGCCGGGGACGGCTTGGACATGAATCGCATCCTGAGAGAACAGGTCATCGACCTCGTGTTGCTGGACTTGCGGCTAGAGGTCGAGGACGGCATGCAGCTCGCACGCCAGCTGCGTGAGCGGACGGACATGCCCCTCATCATCGTGACCGGCCGGCGCGAGGAGGCAGACCGTGTCATGGGACTCGAGATCGCCGCCGATGACTATGTCACCAAGCCGTTCAGCAACCGTGAGTTGCTGGCGCGCGTGCGCGCAGTTCTGCGGCGCTACCACGTCAAGCAGGCTGCGGCCGCATCCTCGCGCGGCACCAAGCCACGCGCCTACCGTTTTGCGGGCTGGGAGCTGAACGCCTGGGCGCGTCATGTCATGGATCCGCAAGGCGGGAAAGTCGTGCTGAGCAACAGCGAATTCAACCTGTTGCTGGCCTTCTGCGAAGCGCCGCAGCGAGTGCTTTCCCGCGATCAGTTGCTCGACCTGTCGCGCCTGCATGGCGACGAGATCTACGACCGCTCCATCGACGTGCAGGTCTTCAGGCTGCGCCGAAAGATCGGCGGGGATGACGAGTCGCAGAAGCTCATCCGGACGGAGCGCGGTGCCGGCTACGTCTTCGCGACGCCGGTCGAAGTCCTGAACTGAGCCACCGGCCGCACGTCTCCCGGCGCCGGCTCAACGGGTCGCGTGCAGGCCGCGCCGGTCGGCTTCGAAGCGCGCGCGATACTGGCCGGGCGACATTTCGAACCAGCGTTTGCAGGCGCGGTGAAGATTGCTCTGATCGGAGAACCCGAGCAGGTAGGCAGTCTGCGCCAAGGACAATTTCGGCTGGCGCAAGTACTGCTGCGCAAGGTCCTTGCGCGTGCCATCCAGCAGCTGCTGGAACGAGATGCCCTCTTCATGGAAGCGCCGCTGCAGCGTGCGCTCGCTCATGCAAAGGTGCCCGGCGACGTCCTCTCGCCGCGGCTCGCCATCGGGCAGCTTGCGGATGATGACATCGCGCGCGCGCAGACTGATGCGGTCGCTGCCCAGACTCGCCAGCCGCTCGACGGCGTAGCGATCATGCATTTCGGCCAACATCGCGTTGGAGGTGCAAAGTGGTTGCAGAAGGTCTTCGCGCGCAAACAGCATTCGGCAATCGGGTGCATCGAAGCGAACCGGGCAACCGAAGGCGCGCACATGGTGCCCCGGGTCCGTCGGCGCCGGATGGACGAACTCGACAGCCAGCGGCGCCAGCTTGCGGCCCGAAATCCAGTGAAAGTAATTCAGCAGCGCCAGCAAGTCGAATTCGAAGCGCTGACGAGGCACGGGCCGATCGCCGCCGTAGAGGTCGAAGGTGAGCGCGAAGCCCTGCSGCACTTCGGCGAGGCCTGTCGTGGCCGCCTCACTCACGATGCGCGAGTAGCGCACCATCCGCTCGAGGCTGGAGAGCAGGTGGGGCGAGGCCATCATCGTGTAGCCCACCACGTCCAGGTTGGCAGGCCTCACCGCGGGGTTGGGCGCCAGGGAAATCTCGGAGTTGGCCGAAAGTCGCACCGCCTCTTCCCAGACCCTGCTCATTGCCTCGGTCGCCATGCTTTCGGCGGCACCGTCCAAGGTCTCTTCGGGCAGGCCCGCGGACCGGCAAAGCCGATGCAAGTCGATGCCCTGCACGCGAAGGAAATCGCCCACCGCCCGCACCCAGGCTCCAGCCGTCGTGTTCCTGCTCATCGCGCGCTGTCTCCGTTCCTCGTGTCTTGGCCCAGCGCGCCGCGTCAGGTCAAGGCCTGTCACTGCAAAGTCATAAAACTGGCCGCCCCGGGCAATGACGTTGCGGAAGGCAATTCCTAGCATACCCCTACCCGGTGCCCCCCAAGAGAGTACCTACGGAGATAGTCATGGACGCCACCAGCTATTCAATGTCAATGGACGCCTTGCCGCAGCGGACCGGAAAAAAGGAGCTGGGCGTCTCGCCCCGGGACGGAGAAATTACAAGTTGTGTTACGAGCGTAATCTTCGATGTTCCGCGTGCAACGTGCGCGGCTGCCGGGCAAGCCCGCGGTAGCGTTCCATCTCTAAGGTACGGGGCCATATCGTGCATGGCCCGACTTGACCCATGTCAGGGGCCGGCACCCACGAACCGGAGCCTGTATATGTTTCTTGAACGTCAACGTGAATCCTCGGTATTCCCTGTGCTGACCTGCTATCCGGTGGCCTGGCGGTCTCATGATCGGGAGGCCACACTGCAAGCTCTTTCCCGAGCGGAGCGCCACAAGAAGCTGGTGCTGCAAGCATGGTCGAGATTGGCCACGATGAAGTTCGCCGAAGCCCAGGCGACCATCGACACCATCGAGGCGCAGTGCAAGCCCTTGTCCATGGCGTCGACCGACCTGCAGTGCGCGCTGCTGCATGCCACATCGGTGGCGCTCAGTGACGACGCCGAAGCAGCTGCCCAACTGGTGGAGAACATCCTGAGGACGTACGAAGGCAGTGTCGCCAACCCCGCGACATCGCTCCTTGTCCGACTCGGTCATTGGAAAGCGCGGCGCCTCGACGCATTCTGCGAGCTATCCGGCTCTGTCAGCCACGCCCCTGCCAATCGCCGAGAGGCCCTCTCGAGCATCCTTCACCTGTCGATGGAAGCCGCGGTCGAAGCGGAGCAGTTGCGCCTGGTGTGTGCCGGGCGCCTTGCGAACGAGGCGCTGGAGCTGTCCACGCGGTTCTACGGGTCCAACTTCTCCGGCAGCCGGCTGGCCGTGGCCGTCAGTGCAAAGGTGCTGTACGAGCAAGACGCTGTCGACGCAGCCGACCGCTTGCTTCGCGACCGGTTGGCTCTGAGCGGATCGGAGGCCGGCATCGAAGTCGCGTTAAGCGCGTACATCGTCGGCGCCAGGATCGCCGCGGCACGGGGCCAGCTTCCCTTCGCCATGCTGCAGCTTCACGAAGCCGAACTGCTTGGCGAAGACCGGCGCTGGCCACGGCTGATCGCCGCCAGCCTTGCCGAACGTGTCCGGCTGCTCGTCGAGGACGCTCGCATGAGCGAAGCCGAAGCCTGCCTGAAGCGGCTCGCGCAGATGCCTGCGAAATCGGCCACAGCGACCAACGACTGCCTCTTGGCGCGCTATGTGGCTGTCTCCCGCGCTCGCCTGGACCTGGCGAAAGGGGCCAGCGCGCAAGCGGTGTCCTCGTTGCGAGGCATCGTCTCGGAGACCTTGCGGCGGCGCGAAGGCCATCTCGCCGTCGAGCTGACGATGTTGCTGGCGTGTGCCTTGCTCGATCTCGGCGAGGAGGACGAAGCCGCGGCCGAAGCGACACGTGCCGTTGAACTGGGCGCGACCGCGGGCTTGTATCGCACCTTCGTCGACGGCGGCGAGGCGACCCGGCATCTGCTGTGCTGGCTCTACGATCGCCGCGTCGACGACGTCGGTGTACTCGGGGAACTGCGACCCTACGTCCGCAACCTGCTCATGGGCCTTTCCGAGCGACCTGAGCAGCCTTCGGGAGCTCGGACCAGACATCGCTCCGGCGAGTCACTCTCTGCCCGCGAGAGCCACATCGTGACACTCATGAGCCACGGTCTGTCGAACAAGCGCATCGCCAAGCAACTGGGCATCGCGCCGGAGACGGTCAAGTCGCATGCAAAGCACATCTTGTTGAAGCTCGCCGCCCAGACGCGGGTCGAAGCCGTGTCGCGTGCCTTGAGTTTGGGGATGATCTGAGAGCTCCCATGCGCCCCCCCGGAACACACCAGGCGGCGCGGCCACCGCTTCGCGGGCCTGGAGTTCAACGCCCTGGGCGCCGCCTCACCGATCCGCATGGCCGGCGCGTCGGGCACGGCGCGAATGTGACGGCGGTCGGCCCGTATTTCGCTTGAAATCTTCGACGCCTTCGTGAAAGAAACCTGAAATCCGCGTCGGCGGCAATTGCCTGCGCGCGACGATGAGCGGCACAAAGAATTCAGAAAGGGTTGCAGGGCCCGTGATGAGATCGAAAAAGCGACTTCGCGGAACCATCATCGGGGCTGGCGCGCTGGTGCTGGCCATCATCGCGATGGTCACGTCCTACGATGGATGGCGCCTGCACCAGCAGCTCATGGCGGCCAGCGAGCGCGAGGTGGCCAACCTGGCGCTCGCGCTGGCGACGGATACGGCGCGCAGCGTGCAGGCGGTCGATGTGCTCCTTCGGGACACGGCAGCATGGTACGAGGCCACGGGCCGACAGGAGAGCACCGAGGTCATCCACGACGCGCTCGCGTCGCGCGCGGTTGGCGTCTCGCAGCTGAGCGTGATCACCATCGTCGACCGCTCTGGCATGCAGCGGTACCGATCGCGCGCCACCGGCGAGCCGCTCAGCGACGTCTCGGATCGCGGCTATTTCCTGCGCCAGCGCGACGATCCCAATGCCGGACTGGTGATCAACGAGCCGGCCTTCAGCCGCTCCGAGCAGGTACCGTCGCTGGTCCTGTCGCGATCCTTGCGAAGGCCCGACGGCTCCTTCAACGGCGTCGTCTCCGCGAACCTGACGCTCCACGAATTGCAGAGCATGTACGCGGCGATTCGACTCGGCGATCACGGCTCGCTTCTGCTTGCGCTCGCGGACGGGACGATCGTGACCCGCTTGCCGCCTTTGGACCCGCAGCCACTCGCTCGCATGCCGAGCCGGGCTGCCCCGACCGGCGACCCGTTGATCAACCACGTGGTGAGCCCTATCGATGGCCGGGCGAAGCTCGTGGCTGCCCTGCGCATCGATGGCAGGCCGCTCGTCCTCTCGGTCACTCGGGATGTGCGCGACGCATTGACCCCCTGGTACGACGAGATGGTCAGTGCGGGCATCCGCACGGGAGCGTCGATGCTGCTCGTTGCCGTCGTCATCGTCAGCGTCCTGTACCAGCTCGGGCGGATCGAGCAGGGCGAGCAGGCCCTGCGCGAAAGCCAGGAGCGCTATGCGAAGGCGATGGAGGCCGCCAACGAGGGTCACACCGAATGGAACATCCAGCAAGGGAGCGTCTTCGTGTCCGGCAGGTGGCGCTCCCTGCATGGACTGAATGATGATCGCCCGATCGGGAACATCGCAGATCTGCAGTGCTCGGTCAGGATTCATGCTGACGACAGGCCGGCGGTGTGCTCGGCCATCGACCAGCATCTCGACGGCAAGACCGAGGGCGTCGATGTCGAATACCGGGTGCAAAGGCCGGACGACGGCTGGACATGGGTCCATTCGCGCGGCGGCTGCGTGCGCGACGAAAGCAACGCGCCGGTGCGCATGTTCTTCGCGGCGCACGACATCAGCGCACGGAAGGCAGCCGAGACGTCGAGGATCGCACTGGAACTGCGGATGCAGCAGGCCCGCCGCATGGAGGCGCTCGGCACCCYCGCGGGCGGCATCGCGCACGACTTCAACAACCTCCTGGGAGCGATCCTCGGATTCGGGAGGATGGCGCGGCAGCTGGCCGAGGACGCCTCGCCAATCCGTCGCCACATCGACCGGGTGCTCCAGGCGGGGAGCCGAGCGATGTCCCTGGTGCAGAGCGTCCTGCAGTTCGCCCGCTCCGGCACGACGGGGAGAACGCCGGTCAACGTGCAGCGCATCGTCGAAGAGGTGATCGTGATCCTCTCCCCTTCGTTGCAGGACGGTGTTTCCGTCGAGACCCGTCTCGACGCGCCGGATGCCGCGGTCGCGGGCGATGCGACAGAGCTCTACCAGGTCGTAGCCAACCTCTACACGAACGCGATCCAGGCCGTCGGGCCGTCCGGCCGAGTGGGGCTCCTGCTCGCCGCGGTGGTCGTCGACCGGCCACGACCGCTGCTGCATGGAGAGTTGACGCCCGGACGCCATCTGCGGCTCGACATCGAGGACAGCGGGTCGGGCATGCCGCCGGAGATGATCTCCAGGATCTTCGAGCCGTTCTTCACGACCAAGAATCCCGGCGAAGGGACCGGCCTCGGACTGTCGGTGGTGCACGGCATCGTGACCGGGCTGGGGGGCGCAATCGACGTTCAGTCCGCGCCCGGCGTCGGCACGCAAGTCTCCGTTTGGCTGCCCGTCATTGCGACGGACGACTCTGTGTCCACGACCCCGCGGGAGACGCCCCGCGGACGCGGCGAAGTGATCCTGATCGTCGACGACGAGCCGCTCCTCGTCGAGCTTGCGGCGGAGCGGCTCGCCGAACTCGGCTACGCGCCCCTGCCGTTCACCTCGAGCACAAAGGCCCTCCAGGCCTTCCTCGAGGCGCCGTCGAGTGTCGACTTGGTCCTCACAGACGAGAAGATGCCGGAGCTGTCCGGCAGCCAGCTGGTCGACGCGATTCGCGCGAAGCGGCCGGACATTCCGGTGCTCATGATGAGCGGCCACGTTACCGCAGCGCTCGAGGAGCGTGCGCGTGCGCAGGGTGTCGGCGAGTTGCTGCGCAAGCCGATTTCCGACGAGGCTTTGGCAGCGGCGGTTGCGCGCTGCCTCGGCCCGAAGCCCGCGTCATGACACCTCGCACATCCTGCGGAGCGCCCGCGCGCTCACGCGGCGTCGAGCAGTCGCGCCAGGCTGGTCGCGAGCGCGTTGGCTCGCAGGGGTTTGGTCAGCACCTCGTCGGCCAAGGCGCCGTGCGAAGTCGCGGCGGCGGCGTCGCCCACGTTGCCACTGACCAGAATGACAGGCAACAACGGGCGCAGTTGCCGAACTTCGCGAATGAGCGTATCGCCGGACATGCCCGGCATGCACAGGTCGGTGATCAGCACGTCGAAATCGTCGGGGTTCGAG
>NZ_JBFUIU010000394.1:0-8302 GCF_056401695.1 Variovorax sp. P4_D9 | reverse complement strand
GCCAGACCTCGAGCGCGCGCTGGACGCGCTGGCTGTCGTTCGGCGCCAGCCGCGCCGCGGTGATCGGATCGACCTCCGCCAGGCGGGCGTGCATAGCGGGCCAGCCGAGCGCGGCGGCATCGGCTTCGAGCCGCTGGCGCAGCGCCGGATCGGCCGCGGGCATCGCGTCGATGCCCTCGGCCAGTGCTTTGAAGTAGAGCATCGTGCCGCCGACCAGCAGCGTCAGCCTGCCGCGCGCCGTGATTTCGCCGATCAGGCGCCGGGCGTCCTCGACGAAGGCGGCCGCGCTGTAGGCCTCGCGCGGGTCGCGGATGTCGATCAGGTGGTGCGGCACTTCGGCGCGCTCTGCGGCGCTGGGCTTGGCGGTGCCGATGTCCATGCCGCGGTAGACCAGCGCCGAATCGACGCTGACGATCTCGACCGGTCGCTCGCGCGCGATGGCCAGCGCGGCCGCGGTCTTGCCCGAGGCGGTCGGGCCGGCGAGCGCCACGTAGCGCAGGGAAAGGGCCGGTGCGACGGGAAGCGGCATGCGCCCGAGGTTAACAAACGCGGCGCGGCGCGGCGCCGGGGGGCGCTCAGATCGCCGGGCTGGTCAGGCGGATCGGTCGCAGGGCGGTGGTTTCCGAAGGTGTGGTCGCAGGGACGGGGGGCAGCGATGCCGGCTTCGCGGGCGGCTGCGGTTCCGCGCTGGTCGCGGTTTCGGTCGGCGGCTCCTTCATGCGAAAGAGCTGCGACAGCGCGGCGCGGTACTGCGCCTGGCCGATCGAATTGGCGTTGTGGTGCGAACCGCCCTCGACCAGCACGAACATCTTCGGCACGGTCGCGGCGTCGTAGAGCTTCCTGCCGAGGGTCGGGTTGATCAGGCTGTCGGCGGCGCCATGCACCACCAGCAGCGGCGCACCAATGTCCTTGACCTTGCTGATGGCCTCGAAACGCTGGGTGATGAAGGGGCCGAAGGGCAGCCAGCCCCACTTGAAGCTGCTCGCCACGTCGGCGATCGAGGTGAAGGTGCTTTCGACGATGGTGCCGCTCTCGTCGTTCACGCGCGACGCCAGGTCGATGCCGATGGCGCCGCCAAGCGAGTGGCCGAAGATGTAGCGGGGCTGCTTCGGGTGCCGGGCCGCGAGCCAGGCCCAGGCCGCGCGGGCATCCTCGCGTACCGAATCTTCTGAGGGTAAACCCTTGGAACTCTTGCCGAAGCCGCGGTAGTCGATGGCCAGCACCGAGAAGCCCAGCTCGTGCATGCGGCGCATGCGGGGGGCCGAGCCGGCGACGTTGTAGCGGGCCCCGTGCAGGTAGAGCAGCACGGGCGTATCGGCCGATTCTGGTGCGCCGCCCAGCCACAGGCCGTGCAGGCGCGCCGGCTCCCCGGTCAGCGAGGAGTTGAAATCGATCCAGACGTCGTCCATGCCCTGGCTCATGGCTTCCGAATTGCCCCAGCTGCGGTCGCTGGGCTGGAAGATCCACTCGCGCTGGCGTTCGTCGAGCGTGGAACAGCCGCCGGCCAGCAGGGCGACCAGGGCGGTGGCGGATGCGAACAGGGACCAGGATTTCATGGAAGGCTGAAAGACAGGCCACAGGGCCAGAAAGTTCAACAACAGACCCCATGCAACGGGCGTGCCGACCGGGTCGATGACCCGGTAAACCCTAGGATTTGTAACGCTTTTGACTGCTATTTAGTCCGTTTTCAAGTTTTGTAAGCGAAGGAAAAAGACGGCTCAGCGCCCGCGCATGAACAGCGCGTCGAGTTCCCGCACCGACAACTGGCGCCAGGTCGGCCGCCCGTGGTTGCACTGGTCGGAGCGTTCCGTGGCTTCCATCTGGCGCAGCAGGGCGTTCATCTCATCGAGAGTCAGCTTGCGGTTGGCGCGTACGGCCCCGTGGCAGGCCATGGTCGACAGCAGCTCATTCTGGGCCCGCTGCACCACGGTACTGGCGTCGTGCTGGGCCAGTTCGGCCAGCACGCTGCGGGCCAGTTCCACGGGGTCGCCATCGGCCAGGGTTCCGGGCACGGCGCGCACCGCCAAGGTGCGCGGCGAGAACGGCGTGATCTCGAGGCCGAGCGCGGGCAGCACCGCGGCGCAGGCCTCGGCGGTGGCCACCTCCTGGGGAGTGGCGGCAAAGGTCGCCGGGATCAGCAGCGGCTGGCTGCGGATGGCGGCGCCGTCGAGCTGGGTCTTCAGGCGTTCGTAGACGATCCGCTCGTGCGCGGCGTGCATGTCGACGATGACCAGCCCCTGGCTGTTCTCGGCCAGGATGTAGATGCCCTGCAACTGGGCCAGCGCGCGGCCCAGCGGCCAGGCCTCGGCGCCGCTCGAAGCAGCCGGCTCGGCCGCCGCAGCAGTGCCGGCGGCGGTCGCGAAATCCGCGGCGGCCTCCGAAGCGAAGACCGGCGCCGGATCCTGCGCCGGCGAAACACGTGGCGCGGCCGGCCACATGGCCGCCGCATCGCCGAGCCCGCGCTCGCCGCCGAAGTGCATGGCCGGCTGCGTCCACGAGGCCGACGCGGGCGCCAGCCTCGGCTTGAAGAAGGGTTCGGCCGGCGCCGCGGCCGCCTCGCCGGCCCGCGGCGCGGCCAATGCGTCCTCGATGGCATGGCGCACCGCCTGATGAACCTCGCGGCCGTCGCGGAAGCGGACCTCGATCTTGGTCGGGTGCACGTTGACATCGACCCGGGCCGGATCGATCTCGAGATAGAGCGCGTACACCGGCTGGCGCTGGCCGTGCAGCACGTCCTCGTAGGCGCTGCGCACCGCGTGGGCCAGCACCTTGTCACGCACGAAACGGCCGTTGACATAGAAGAACTGCTGGTCGGCGCGCGAGCGCGCCGCATCGGGAATGCCGGCGCGGCCGGTCACGCGCACCAGCCCGGCCTGCCGGTCGACCGCCACGCTGTTCTTCACGAAGTCGTCGCCCAGCGTGTCGGCCAGGCGCTGGTCACGTTCGGCGGCGGCGCGCCACTGCTCAACCAGTCGGCCGTCGTGCCAGACCGAGAAACCGACCTCGGGACGCGCCAGCGCATGGCGGCGCACGGCCTCGATGCAATGCGCGAGCTCGGTGGCGTCGGTCTTCAGGAACTTGCGCCGGGCGGGCGTGGCGAAGAACAGTTCGCGCACCTCGACCGTGGTGCCGCCGGCTCGCGCCACCGGACGCAATTCGCCGGTGCGGCCGTCGAGCGCGAAGGCGCCGTCGGCGCCAGCGAAGCGTGACTGCACGCTGAGTTCGGCAATGGCGTTGATGGCGGCCAGCGCCTCGCCGCGGAAGCCCATCGTGCCGACGGTCTCGAGGTCGCCGAGGCTGGCGATCTTGCTGGTGGCGTGGCGGCGCAGGGCCAGCGGCAGTTCCTCGCGCGGCAGGCCCAGGCCGTCGTCCTCGACCGAGATCAGGCGCACACCGCCGGCCGAGAGTCGCACGGTGATCTGCCGGGCGCCGGCGTCGAGCGCGTTGTCGAGCAGTTCGCGCACCACCGAGGCCGGCCGCTCGACCACTTCACCGGCCGCGATCTGGCTGATCAGTTCGTCGGGAAGCTCGCGGATCGGGCGCCGCGCGGCGGGGGCGATGGAAGAGGGAAGAGCGCTCACGGGGACATTCTAGAAGGGCGTGTTCCGGCCACCGGGATAATGCGCGTCATGGAAATCATCGCCTTTCTCGTCGACTTCATCCTTCATGTCGACAAACACCTCGAAGCCTTCGTCATCGCCTACGGGCCCTGGGTCTATGGGCTGCTGTTCCTGATCGTCTTCGTCGAGACCGGACTGGTGGTGATGCCCTTTCTGCCCGGCGATTCGCTGCTGTTCATCGTCGGGGCGCTGTGCGGCGCCGGCCTGATGAGCTTCGGCCTAGCGGTGCCGATCCTGCTGGCCGCGGCGATCCTGGGCGACCAGTGCAACTTCAGCATCGGCCGCTACTTCGGGCCCAAGGTCTTCCAGTGGGAGAACTCGCGCCTGTTCAACCGCAATGCCTTCAACCAGGCGCACGACTTCTACGAACGCTACGGCGGCGTCACGATCATCGCGGCGCGCTTCCTGCCCTTCATCCGCACCTTCGCGCCTTTCGTGGCGGGCGTGGCCGACATGACCCGCACCAAGTTCACGCTCTTCAACGTCGCGGGTGCGCTGTTGTGGGTGGTCGGCCTGTGCACGGTCGGCTACTTCTTCGGCAACCTGCCGATCGTCAAGGACAACCTCGAGAAGGTCATCTGGGCGCTGATCCTGGTGCCGGGCCTGATCGCGCTGTTCGGCGCCTGGCGCGCCCGCGGCGCGTCGACGGCGCGCTGAGGCCCTCGCCGGCAACAGGCCCTACGGCCGCTGGCGGGCCGGCACGCGCGCCGACAGCGGCTGCGGCGCGTAGGCCGGATCGATGCGGCAGCCCCTGCCGAAGCTCGGCTCGAAAGTCTTGCAGCGGGCCTCGATGTCCGCCGGCGTCGGCTTCGTGCCGTGATCGATCCAGTCGAGCAGCGCCGCGAAGAGCGCCGGGTACTCGGCATCGCTCAGATAGCTGTGCTCCGATTCGCGGCTGAAGGTCTGCACCAGCAGGTCGGCCGTGCCGGCCCGCTCGCGCACGCCGCGGTAGCTCGATTCGAGTTCGACGAAGGCGGTCGGGTCGTCGATCGCATGCAGGCTCAGCGTGGGGATCTCGACGCGGCCGGTGGGATCGCTGTCGGCTGCCAGCTTGGCCACCGCAACCGGGTCGGCGCGGTAGCGCAGCACCGCGGCATTCAGCACCGCGTCGTCGCGCGAGCCGCTGTAGCGAACGCCGACGTTGCCGAAGGGATTGCCGCCGTCGAGCCGCTCCTGCACCAGGTCGCGGAACAGGAAGGTCGACCAGTTCATGTTGCCGACCAGCGAGCGTTCGGGAATCTTGACCGTGTCGAGGATGGCCTGAAGGTTGGCGCGCTGCTGGGCTCTGCGTTCGGCCGGCGGCTTGCGCACGCCGGTGCAGTCGTCGATGCGTCGCACCAGCTCCGCAGGGCCGAGCTTCGCGTCGCGCGGCAATCCTTGCCACAGCGGATAGGCGGGCTCGGTCGGCAGAGGATGGTTGTTGCAGATCGCCTGGTAGACCACGCGCAGGTCGAGCCGGTAGTCGTAGGCCTGCGTGCCGCCGCCGAGCACGCCGCTGGTGAGCAGCAGGCCGTCGTACGGACCCTTGCGGCCATCGACCCGCGCGTACAACTCGGCGGCCTTGGCGGCCACGCCGGCGCCATAGCTCTGGCCGTGCAGCACGGTACGCCGCGGTGCGCCGAAGTTTTGCACGAACCAGGCCCGCAGTCGCTCGGTGTCTTCGGCGGCCATCGTGACGCCATAGCCGCCGCGCCGGTAGGTCGAGCCGGCCCAGGCGTAGCCGGCCTTCACGGTCACGGCCCAGCGCTGCAGGTCCTCGGTGGCGCGCGCCAGCGTCGGTGCGCCCAGTTCGGGGCCGCCGTGCGCATGCATCACGAGCACGCGGTTCCAGTCGGCCGGGATCCCGACCCAGAAGAACGCCCCCGCGCTGTCCTGGCCACTGTAGCAACGGGTCCCGGCGGTGATGCCCGCGGGGCAGGCGGTGCTCGCAGGCTCAGGGGCGGCCGCGGGCGTCGGGCTGCGGATCGTCGACGCGCATGCGCCCAGCAGAAGGGCCGAAGCGATCGCCAGCAGAGTCGGTTGTGTCATGCCGCGTTTATACGGGCGCTACGCGCCGCCACGAAAAAGCGCGCCCGCAGGCGCGCTTTTCTGGCTCGGCTCAAGTTTGCTCAATAGCGCGGGCCGTTGTTCGGGTAGTAGTTGTTCGACGGGTAGTAGCGTTGCTGGTAGTTGCGCTCGTCGACGTTGCGCCCCACCTGGTTGCCGATCAGGCCGCCGACGGCRGCGCCACCGACCGTCGAGGCCGTGTTGCCGCCGATCGCATTGCCGATCAGCGCGCCGCCCACCGCGCCGCCCGCGGTACCCAGTTGTTGGTTGGGTCCGCCGGCACAGCCGGCCRGGGTCATGATGCCCGTGGCCGCCGCGGCCACGATCCAGAGTCTCGTATTCATGATGTCCACCTTTCAGTGATTGGATGAACTCATTGTTCGGAAACGGCGCGCGGCGAATGTAGGAGCGGGCCCCGGGATGGTGAGCGAATGCAGGATCGATGCRTGAGCGGCAAACCCGCGGCTCAAGCGGGCCTCAGGCTGCCCAGCCGCGCGACGACCAGCGCGTGCAGCGCCTGCGCCGCCACCGACAGGCTGCCTTCGCGCCGCTGCACGATGTAGACCGTGCGCTGGAGCGCCGCGTGCACCAGCGGCCGCGTCACCAGCGTGTCGCGCCGGAAGTGGAACAGCGTCAGCGCCGGCACCGCGCTGATTCCCAGGCCGGCCTCGACCAGTCCCATCACCGTTGCCAGATGCTCGACCTCGAAGGTGGTCTGGAGCCGCAGCGGATGCAGCACGGCGTCGATCGACTGCCGCACGCTGCTGTTGCGCGTCATCTGGATGAAGGGCCAGGGCGCGAGCTTCTTCAGCGTCAGGCGTGGCTCGGTGGCCAACGGATGGTCGGCTCTGCAGACCAGGTGGAAGCGGTCGCTGCAGAGCCGGCGCGCCACCAGGTCGCTGGCCGATGCCGTGCCCGCATCCGACGCCGCGAGCGCGAAGTCGACCCGGCCGCCGCGCAGCAGCGCGATGCAGGCATCCGACAGCGCATCGTCGAGTTCCAGCGTAATGCCCGGCCAGCGCTGCTGGAACTCTTTGAAGATCGCCGGCAGCCAGCCCGCGGCGAGCGAGGGCAGCGCCGCCACGCGCACCCGGCCCGTGCGCCGCTCGACATGGTCGGCCAGGTCGGCCAGCGCGCTGCCCATGTCGTCCAGCAGGCGCCGCGCCGGGCCTTCGAACAGCCGGCCTTCGGGCGTCAGTTGCACGCTGCGCGTGTCGCGGTCGAAGAGCCGGGCGCCCAGCGTTTCTTCCAATGTACGGATCAAGGCGCTGAAGGCGGGCTGCGAAAGGTGGCAGGTCTGCGCCGCGCGCGTGAAGTTGCGTTGCTCGGCCAGCGCGAGGAAGGCGCGCAGCTGCCGGCTGGACAGATCCGGATGCTTCATGGCTTATTTGAATTGCGGATCAATTGATCCGAACTTTCGATTTTACGGATGATATTCCCGGGTCTACAGTGCAACGCATATGACCTCCATCCAACGTCCCGCGCTCCTGATCGGATGCGCCGCCGGCTTCTCGGGCGACCGCACCGATGCGGCCGGTCCCGTGGTCGACACGCTGATCGCGCGGCTGGCCCGCGGCCCCGAGGGCCAGCGTGCCTTCCTGATCTTCGAAACCCTGGCCGAGCGCACGCTGGCGCTCGCGCAGCTGCGCCGCCGTGCCGATCCCGAGGCCGGCTACGAGCCGCTGCTGGACGCCATGCTGCGCCCGGTGCTGGCGCGCTGTCTGGCGAACGGCATCCACATCGTGAGCAACTTCGGCGCCGCGAATCCGCGCGCCGCCGCACGGCACATCGCGCGCATGGCGCGCGAACTCGGCACCGAGCCGCCGAAGATCGCGGTGGTGCAGGGCGACGACCTTTCGGCGCCCGCGCAGCTCGCGCTGCTGTGGCGCGAACTCGGCGCGCAGATGGACGGCATCCGGCTGGTCAGCGCCAACGCCTATATCGGCGCCGACCCGATCGCGGCCGCGCTCGATGCGGGCGCGCAGATCGTGGTCTGCGGGCGCGTCGCCGATCCCTCGCTCACTGTCGGGCCGGCGCTCTCGCACTTCGGCTGGCGCAGCGACGACTGGGAGAAGCTGGGCCGGGCCACGATGGCGGGCCACTTGCTGGAATGCGGCGCCCAGGTCTGCGGCGGCTACTTCGCCGATCCGGGCTACAAGGACGTGCCGGGGCTCGCGCGGGTCGGCTTCCCGATCGCCGAGATCGCGGCCGATGGCAGCTGCACGATCGGCAAGGCGGAGGGCACCGGCGGCCTGGTGACCGAGGCGACCGTCAAGGAGCAACTGCTCTATGAAGTGCACGATCCCGCCGCCTATCTCACGCCGGACGTCGTCGCCGACATCGCCGAGGCCGAGGTCGAGGGGCTCGGCGCCGACCATGTGTCGCTGCGCGGCGTGCGCGGCCATCCGCGGCCGGCGCACTACAAGGTCAACGTCTGCCACGAGGGCGGCTGGCTGGCCGAAGGCGAGATCTCCTACGCGGGCCCGCGGGCCGAGGCGCGTGCCAGGCTGGCGGCCGAGGTGCTGCGCGAGCGGCTCGACGGCTTGCTGCTGCGCGTCGACCTGATCGGTGCGCTCAGCATCCTGGGCGACGATGCCGGCCGTGCGCTGGCCGCCACGCCCGACGCAGGACTGCGG
>NZ_JBFUIU010000393.1:0-8319 GCF_056401695.1 Variovorax sp. P4_D9 | reverse complement strand
GCCGGCGGCGGGTGATGCCCGCGCGCGGGACGGGCCTTCGCCCAAAGTCTGCAAATGGCCGGGACCACCTGTTCGTAAGACTCGCCGATAGCAGTCCTTGGCCAACCGGGCGATGACGCCGGATGTCAGCTACCAGGGACGTCCCCGAACTGGTGCTCGCAGCCATGACCTGACATCCAAGTTCGCGAGCCGAAGGTCAGGAACAGACTGATTGCTGAAGTTCAAGGTCCCGCACCGAATGACAGCGACTGACGGAACCTGACATTGGCACATTCCTCGACGTACGACTGCTCAACCTCGAAACTTGACCTTCACCGACGTCGTTAGCAACATTCGAGTTGGGCTACAGCGTCGGATCGCCTGGGTGGCAACGGACGACCACATGGCTAATCGGCAGATGAACGGCTGCTCCTGAATGATGCGAACAGGAGCTCCGGGCCCTGAGCGGGCCTTGAGCTCCCGAAGTTCAGCGGCGCAAAGCGGTCCTACAACACTCGAGTTCAGCGACCTTCGGAACCCGTCCGCCAGAACGACGGGTTGGTGGAGCGACCTGCGGCATAGCCTCGCATCAGCCGCGCGGTGCTCAACTGCTGTCGGGCACCCCTGCCAACCGTAGTCGCTCGAGCAACTCCTGGCGCCGCATTGCGTCGCGAGCGAAAAAAACCGCGAAAAATGGAGATGAAAGCGTGAAGTCCGGGTTGAGCTGCAGCCAATCCGCTATCGAAGCTTTGGCCTGCTCGATCGCTCCGCGAGCGACATCCGCGGCCGCGCCTATCAAAACAGCCGATCTATTGCCCGGTGCCGGCAGGAGAGCCGCCCTAGAGGCCTTGCTCGCATCGTCGAAGCGATCGAGGCCGTACAAGGCGCGTGCGCGCTGTACCAAGTAGATCGGCGGAGTCATCGGATTCAGCACGATCGCGCGGTCGACGTTGGCAAGGGAGGCTTCGTATTGGCCGGTCGCGCCGGCGCCGATGATGGCCACCTGCAACTGCTCCGGACGCAACGCGGTGCTCTGAGCGTGCCCGCGGATGCATGCATTGACCATGCGCGAACGGAAGCGCAGCGCGTCGGCGGCTGACTCGAGCCGCATCGCATGCTCGCGCACGCCGGGCGTGCCGAAATCGTTGCTCTGGCTTCCTACGGCAATGACCAGGGTGTCATAGGCGAAGACACGCTGCGGCGTGACCTCCTGTCCCTCGTCGTCGATGTAGGACGCCACAAGGACTTCGCGCCGCTCCCGGTCTAGTCCGACCATCTCGCCGACGCGGTAGCGGAAATGGTGCCAGTGCGACTGGGCAAGGTAGGCGACCTCGTGCGAGCTCATGTCCATGCTGCCTGCTGCGATCTCGTGCAGCTTGGGCTTCCAGACGTGGGTGCGCGTCTTTCGATCAACGTGATCGCGGCCTGCTTGCGCCGGCCGAGCGTGTTGCCCAGGCGCGTGGCCAGCTCGAGCCCACCCGCGCCGCCGCCGACAATGACGATGCGGTACAAGGTGGAATCAGGTCCGCCGGAAGTCGCTCTGTCCGCCGTGCCCATGTCCTCAGGGGCCCGCCTTGCCCTGATTGGCCACCGCCAGCAGGGAGGCCTTGATCGACTCCTCGTCACCGAGGTAGTAGTGCCGCAAGGGCCTGAGTTCGTCGTCGAGCTCGTACACCAGGGGCTGGCCGGTGGGAATGTTCAGCTCTACGATGTCGGCGTCGGACACGTTGTCGAGGTACTTGATCAACGCACGCAGGCTGTTGCCATGGGCCGCGATGACCACGCACTGGCCCGACTGGATGGCAGGCGCGATGGTGGAATGCCAGTGTGGCAGGAAGCGCGCCACCGTGTCCTTCAGGCATTCGGTCCTGGGAAATCCGCCGGCACCCAGCTCGAGGTAACGGGRATCGGACGCCTCGATCCGGGGGGCGCCATCCGCGAGAGGAGGCGGCGCGACGTCGTAGCCGCGGCGCCAGATCTTGACGTGCGCGTCACCGTACTGCGCCGCGGTCTCCGACTTGTTGAGACCCTGCAGTGCGCCGTAGTGGCGCTCGTTGAGACGCCAGGAATGGTGGACCGGAATCCACATGCGGTCCATCTCCTCGAGCACGGTCCACAGCGTCTTGATGGCTCGCCTGAGCACCGAGGTGTAGGCCACATCGAAGTCGTAGCCTTCCTGCTTCAGCAGCTGGCCCGCCGCGAGTGCTTCCGCGAGGCCCTTGTCGCAGGCCCACATCGGTCCAGCCGGCAAAGCGGTTTTCCTTCTTCATGATGAGTCCTCGGTGAGGAGGTCGGCCGCCCGCAGAATGGGAGGCTCCTCTTGGACCTGTCGAACAGGTCCACCCCTTCAGCCGTGCAACACAGGGAATGCGCCACGGCCGCCATAGACGGCATCGGCGCCGAGCTCCTGTTCGATCACGAGCAGGCGGTTGTATTTGGCTACGCGGTCGGAACGGCACAGGGAGCCGGTCTTGATCTGCRTCGCGCCCGTCGCGACGGCGAGGTCGGCGATCGTGACGTCCTCGGTCTCGCCCGAGCGGTGCGACACGACCGCCGAGTGGCCGGCACCGACGGCCATGTCGATGGCGGCCAGCGTCTCGCTGAGGGTGCCGATCTGGTTGGGCTTGATCAGGATCGAGTTGGCGATGCCGCCCGCGATGCCGCGTTCGAAGATATCGGTATTGGTGACGAACAGGTCGTCGCCGACCAGCTGCACCTTGTCGCCGAGCCGCTCGGTGAGCAGCTTCCATCCGGCCCAGTCGTCCTCGGCCAGGCCGTCCTCGATTGACAGGATCGGATAGCGCTCGGCCAGGTTCGCGAGGTAGTCGACGAAGCCAGCCGAATCGAAGCGCTTGCCTTCGGACGCGAGGACGTAGTGCCCGTCCTTGTAGAACTCGGAGCTGGCTGCATCGAGACCGAGCCAGATGTCCTTGCCGGCCTTGAAGCCGGCCTTGTCGATGGCCTGCAGGATGGTCTCGAGCGCTACCTCGTTCGACGGCAGGTCGGGCGCGAAGCCGCCTTCGTCGCCGACGGCGGTGCCCAGGCCCTTTGCCTTAAGGATCGACTTCAATGCATGGAAGACCTCGACGCCGTAGCGCAGCGCTTCGCGGAAGCTCGGCGCGCCGACCGGCAGGATCATGAACTCCTGGATGTCAACATTGTTGTCGGCATGCGCGCCGCCATTGACGATGTTCATCATCGGCACGGGCATCTCGAACTGGCGCTGACGCTGCGGCGCAAGGTGGCGGTACAGCGGTAGGCCGCGCTCTGCCGCACGCGCCTTGGCCACAGCGAGCGACACGGCAAGGATAGCGTTGGCGCCCAGCCGCGACTTGTTCGGCGTACCGTCAAGCTTGACCATCGCCTCGTCGATGCTTTTCTGGTCGGCGGCGTCGTGCCGGAGCAGGGCGTCGCGCAGCTCACCGTCGATATGGGCTACGGCGCGCGTCACGCCCTTACCGAGGTAGCGCGACGGATCCTGGTCGCGCAACTCGACCGCCTCGCGCGAGCCGGTCGAAGCGCCGGACGGCGCGGCCGCGAAGCCGCTAGCGCCCGATTCGAGGACGACGGCCGCGGCAACGGTCGGATTGCCGCGGGAGTCGAGGATTTCGATACCCTGGATGTGTTTGATGGTTGTCATGGAATGCTCTCTTCTAGGCGCGTGCGATGTGCAGCAGGTTGGTGGTTCCGGCCTTGCCGAAGGGCATGCCGGCAGCGATCACGACGATGTCGCCGAGCTTGGCGTAGCCTTCCTTGCGCGCCACGGCGCAGCCCGTCTCGACCATCCCGGGCACGTCGCTGATGTCGTGTTCCACATGGACCGAGTGCACGCCCCAGGCCAGCGCTAGCCGCCGCGCGACGGGCATTTCGGGCGTGATGCTCAGTACCGGCACCACGGGGCGCTCGCGCGCCGCGCGCAGGCTGGTATAGCCGGAGCGGGTGTAGGTGACCATCACCGCCACTGGCACCAGGCTGGCGGTCTGCCGCAGAGACGCGCAGATGGCATCGGCGACCGTCGGGCGGGGTGCGCTGTGCGAGGCGTCGATCACGGTGCGGTAGTGCGAATCTCGCTCGACCTCGGCAATGATGCGGTCCATCATCGCGACCGCCTCGCGTGGGTACTGACCCGAGGCCGATTCGGCCGACAGCATCACCGCGTCCGCGCCGTCGTAGATGGCAGTCGCGACGTCGGAGGCCTCGGCGCGCGTGGGCACCGGCGCGCTGATCATCGACTCAAGCATCTGCGTGGCCACGATCACCGGCTTGCCGGCATCGCGGCAGGCCCGCACGATGCGCTTCTGGATGCGCGGCACCTGCTCGGCCGGCATCTCCACGCCGAGGTCGCCGCGCGCGACCATCACCGCATCGGACAGCTCGACGATGGCATCGAGCCGCTCGATCGCCGCGGGCTTCTCCAGCTTGGCGAGCACGCCCGCGCGCCCCTGCACGATGTCGCGTAGCTCCTGCATGTCCTCGGGCCGCTGCACGAAGGACAGCGCCACCCAGTCGACGCCGAGCTGAAGGCCGAAGTCGAGGTCGGCGCGGTCCTTGGGCGTCAGGGCCGWGATCGGCAGCAGCACCTCCGGCACGTTGACGCCCTTGCGCTCCGACAGGATGCCGCCCGCGATGACCGTGGTGTCGGCGAAGTCTGTGCCGCAGGCCTGCACGCGCAGGCGGATCTTGCCGTCGTCGAGCAACAGGTCGGTGCCGCCCTTGAGTGCCGCGAAGATCTCAGGATGAGGCAGCGGTGCGCGCCTCGCAGTGCCCGGCGTGGCATCGAGGTCGAGGCGAAACGCGTTGCCGGCGACCAGTGTGACCGGGCCGTCGGCGAAGCGGCCGACGCGCAGCTTGGGYCCCTGCAGGTCGAGCAGGATGGCGATGGGCCGCCCGGTCTCCTGCTCGATGCGCCGCACGAGGTCGCAGCGCGCGCGATGCTGCTCATGGCTGCCGTGGCTGAAGTTGAAGCGGAACACGTCCGCGCCCGCTTCGAAGAGCGCCCGGATGGTCTCTGCGTCGGAACTGGCCGGCCCAAGGGTGGCGACGATCTTGGCGTGGCGTTGGCGATGCATGGTCCGCTCTCTCAGAGAATGAAGCCAGTGTTGAGAAAGCTGGACTTGTGGTCTTGCACGATGGCGTTAAGCAACCGCTTGCTCGGCTCCGTCTGCTTTGCAGCCACCATCGAGCGGATCGAGAAGGCTCGCAGTGCATCGGCCACCGACAGCGTGCCCTCGGCGGAATCTTTGCGGCCCGCAAAGGGAAAAACGTCGGGCCCGCGCTGGCATTGGCAGTTGATGTTGACGCGGCAGACTTGGTTGACGAGGGGATCGATGAGGGCACCGATCTGCGCCGGGTCAGAACCGAAAATGCTGACCTGCTGGCCGTGCTCTGAGGTCGTGACGTATTCGAGCGCAGTGGCCACGTCGTCGAAGGCCATCACTGGGATGATCGGGCCGAACTGCTCTTCGCGGTACAGCTTCATTCCCTCGCGCACGGGATAGACCACAGCGGGGTAGTACAGCGTCTGACAGAACGTACCGCCATGGGCGTTGATTACCCGCGCACCCTGGTCTTTTGCATCGTCGAGCGCCTCGGTCATGTAGGCGGTTCGGTGCAGCCCGGGCAGTGGCGTAATGGACACCCCCGGTTCCCATGGCATACCCACTTTGAGCTTGTCCAACTCCTCGGCGAAGCGCCGCAGGAAGCTATCGACGATGTCGCTATGCACGATCAGCATCTTTAGCGCCGTACACCGTTGGCCATTGAAAGAGAGCGCGCCCGACAGGCATTCCTTGACAGCGAGTTCCAGGTCGGCGTCGGGCAGCACGATCGCGGCGTTTTTTGCATCGAGCCCCAGAATCGCACGCAGCCGATGCGATTTCGGGTGCTGCTTCTTGAGATGGTCGGCCACTTTGCTTGATCCGATCAGCGCGAGCACGTTGACCTGCCCCGACGCCAGCATGCGCGGCACCACCACCTGACCCGGCGCGTAGACCGTGTTGATGACGCCCTTGGGGAATGAAGTGCGAAATGCCTCGAGCAAGGGCTCAAATAGCAGCGTGCCGTACTGCGGGGGCTTGAACACCACGGTATTGCCCATGAGCAGGGCGGGAATCAACGTGGCGAAGGTTTCGTTGAGCGGGTAGTTGTAGGGCCCCATACAAAGGACCACGCCGAGCGGCGTGCGGCGGATCTGGCCAATCGTGCCCTCGGYGATGACGAAGCGGGAACTACCGTTGTCGAGGTCCTTGAGGGCGTCGATCGTCGCGGCGATGTACTCAACCGTTCGATCGAACTCCTTGCGCGAGTCCGCCAGGCCCTTGCCTATCTCCCACATGATCAACTGCACGACCAGATCGCGCTGCGCGACCATCTTTCTCACGAAGTCCTGCATGCAAGCAATGCGGGCAGCAACACTCATGACTGGCCATTCGCCTCTCCCGTTGTCATAGGCGGCGACTGCTGCGGCCAGGACGGCATCGCTTTGCACTTCACTCATCAGGCGGTAGCTGCCGATCTCCAACTGCTGGGGCAGTTCCTCGTCGGATTGGACACAGACGGGCGACAAGACGGTCTTGCGGTCACCGTCGCATGGCTCCAAACGGCCGTCCACGAGGTAATGGGTCTGGTGAATAGGTGCCGTGAGCCGATGGGCCGGCGGAATCTCGTCAGGCCGCGGAAAGAGACTTTGAAGAGCCTTGCGTTGCATCGACTTCCTTTGGAGAATGTGTCCAAATCGCTTTGGATCATGAAAAAGTTGGATCCAAAGCGCTTTGGATGTGGGAGTACTGTAGTCCAAAGCGCTTTGGATCTCAATTTGGAAAAGGTTACAAAATGTCTAAGACGGGTCTGAAGGAGTTTGCGAAGTCGGTCGGTCTGTCGCCCACTACAGTGAGCCGGGCGCTCGCGGGCTATTCCGATGTGAGCGCAGCGACGCGTCAGAAGGTCATCGATGCGGCACGCGCAGTGGGCTACCGGCCCAACCCCACAGCACGCCGGCTCGTCACCGGGCGGGCACAGGCCGTTGGAATGATCGTGCCCTTCGGAGCGAACCGGCTCGGCAACCCGCGCTTTGTCGATGTGGTCGGAGGCTTGGCCAACAGCTTGTCAGAGGTCGACCTGGACCTAATGATCCTCGCCGCCCGCCCCGGTGCCGAACTCGATACCTATCGTCGACACACCAGCGGCCGAAGCGTGGACGCGTTGATCGTGGCCGACACGCTAGTCGACGATCCGCGCATCGCCTTCCTGCAGGAAGAGGGCTTTCCCTTCGTGACCTATGGGCGCACCCAGGCTACCGAACCTTATCCCTGGTTCGATTTCGACAACGAGGCGGGCGCGCGCCTTGCAGTCGAGCGATTGACGGCGCTCGGCCACCGTCGCATTGCGCTGATCCACGGCCCTCCGGCCGTCAGCTTCGTTATGCAACGCCGCGCGGGCTTCCTTGCTGCCATGCAGGAAGCAGGGTTGGCGCCCACGATGATCGAGGTTGGCCTGGATCGCAACGCGGGCCGCGAAGCGATGGAGCAGCTCATCGCGCGGCGAGATCGCCCCACTGCGGTGCTCGTTGACAATAACCTGGCGGGCGTCGGCGCCCTCCGTGCGCTTGCGGACGCCGGCATGCGACCGGGCCGCGAGTTGTCGTTAATCGTCTATGGGGTGGTACCCACGGACATTCTCTTGCCCTTTCGCGTCACTTCGATCGCTCACCCAACTGGCGAGGCGACGGGCCGCATGATCGCGGAACTGGTCTTGGGTGCAATTGAAGGCCGACCGGCGGAGACACTGCACCGCCTTGAGCAACCAGAACTCAAGGTCGGCGACACCGATTCGCCTCCGCCTTGATGCTGACGCCCATGCTAAGCATTTCGAACTGCGGAATCGATGCGCTGCGGAACGAGCCTCTTTTCACCTAAGCCATTGATCTGGTTCGGTACGAGCGTCGGCGCGCTCGCGGGCTCGTTCGAAGTGGCGTTTACTAGACTACTGATGCGATGAGCACCCGGCATGTTTGGCGCTCGTCCGGCGCTCCATCGCCGCGCCCCAGGATTCGGTAAGGCTCCTAAGCGCTGACTCCACTCCACACGACTACCTGTGTTGCCCCGGCAGCCGCATTGGACGTAATCGCGGATCTGCAGTCTTGAGATGCGCCCGAACAGTTGGTCGATCAATTCTGCACGACGGGGACTAGCTGGTGCGCGAAGGTGGGCAGGAAGCGCCGATGCGATGTGTGAAGTGCGATCACACAGTTCCGAGGCGCCGCCGGCTGGGCGCCGTTCGRCTAGTCGTCAACCCAAGTGAGTTGAAATTCGCGCAACGTGATCGCGGCGAGCAGGTCTGCCG
>NZ_JBFUIU010000392.1:0-8338 GCF_056401695.1 Variovorax sp. P4_D9 | reverse complement strand
GCAGGCCGCTCATGCCTATCACCGCGTTCATCGGCGTGCGGATCTCGTGGCTCATGGTCGCCAGGAAGGCGCTCTTGGCTTCGTTGGCGGCCTCGGCGGCGGCCCGCGCCTCCTTGGTTTCGGCGAACATGCGCGCGTTCTGGATCGCGATCACGGCCTGGTCGGCAAAGGTCTTCAGCAGCTTGATCTCCTTGCTGTCGAACGGCCCCGGGGGCTGGCGGGTCACGTGGATCGAGCCGATGCTGCAGCCCTCCCACATCAGCGGGGCGATCATGATCGCGTAGCTGCCCACCTGCTCGGCGATCTGGCGCATGAAGGTCGGCAGCGACGGTTCGGCCAGCGTATCGGGAATGTGGAGAAAGTCGAGACCCCCCTTGGCCTGGCCGAAGGGCGTGTGTTCGATCGGCCGCGGATAGTGGCGCTCGAGCGCGGCACGGGCAGCGCCCCGGTGCGCTCCCAGGTGGACCAGGCCATCGCTGCCGATCAGCGAGATACCCATCTGCGACCCGGAGAACAGGCGCTGGCAGCTCTCCAGGATCTTGTCGAACACGGGCTGCGCGTCCTCCATGGAACCGCTGATGACCTGCAGCACGTCGGTGGTGGCCTTCTGCTGCTCCAGCGCCTCGCGGGTCTCGTTGAAGAGCCGGGCGTTCTCGATGGCGATCACCGCCTGGTCCGCGAAGGTTCGCGCGAGCTTCGTTTCCTGCTCGCTGAAGGCGCCCGTCGTGCCGCGCAGGATGGCGATGGATCCGATGGCCCGTTGCTCCTTCATCAGCGGAACGAACAGGCCCGACCGGTAGCCCAGCGCCAGCGCCAGGTCTTTCATGCGCGGAAACTCCTGGACCCCGAGTTGGGTGTCGGCCACGTTGATGATGCGGGCGTCGAGCATGCTGGCGCCGGCCGCGCTGCCGCGATCCAGCGGCCAGGGCTTCAGGAAGCCGCCTTCCCGGCTGCCTCGCGTGCCGTCGTCGACGAAGGCCACGGTCTCCACCATGCCGTCGCGCGGCACGCAGAAGGCGACCGCACGACCGTCGAACAGGCGCTGGCAAGCCTCCACGATGGCATCGAACACCGGCTGTGTCGCAGTCGGCGAGCTGCTGATGACCCGCAGGATCTCGGAGATGGCCGTCTGCTGCTCGAGCGCTTCCCTGGTTTCGTTGAAGAGACGTACGTTCTCGATCGCGATGACCGCCTGGTCGGCGAAGGTCTGCACCAGTCCGATCTCCGCCGGCGTGAAGGGGCACGGCTGGTTGCGCAGCAGCACGATCACGCCGATCGAGCGGCCGTCGCGAAGCATGGGCACGGCGAGCACCGTGCGAAAACCATTGCGTGCCTGGAGCTCGCGCACGTCGGGATATTCGCTGTCGAGCAATGGCACGACGTCTTCGACATGCACGCAGCGGCGCTCGAGGAACGCCCGTCCGCCGATCGAGCTGCGGCGCAATGGCAGTTCCGCGCCCACCGAACTGCTGTCGTAGGCAGGCCCGTAGCTGGTCATCGCGCGCAGCTGATCGCCGATCGCCAGCCATACCCGGCTGCCCTCGGCCCGGCACAGCAGGCCGGCACGCTCGGCCACCGCGTCGAGCACCGGCTGGACGTCGGTGGGCGAGCCGCTGATGATCCTCAGGACCTCGGAGGTTGCCGTCTGGCGTTTCAGCGCCTCCTGCGTCTCGTCGAACAGCCGGGCGTTCTCCAGGGCCACCCCCATGCTGGCGGCCACCGTTTCGAGCAGCCGGATCTGGTGGCTGCCGAAGGCGAATTCGCGCTCGTGGTCCTGCAGGGCGATCAGGCCCAGGACCCGGTCGCTGCCGATGATCGGCACCGCGGCGAGCGAATGCGCCCAGTCGGTGCCCGGCGCCGGCTGCAGTCCGGCCCGGGTCTGCTCCTCGCGCGTGTTTGCCACGCCGCCCTTGCGGGTTCGGATGACCCGCTCCATCGGCTCTCCCGGCTTCAGCGGCCGCGCCGGCGGCAGCGGCAGCGGGCGGTTGTGTTCGTAGCGGTACAGCGCCTGGATCAGCTGGGTCTTGTCGTCCCACCACAGGATATTCACGTCGCCGGAGTCGAACAGCTCGCGCAGCTTGTCGCCCACCGTGCGGACGATGGCCTGGAACTCCAGCCGCGCGGCCATGCCTTGCTGGACGCTGTTGATGAGCGCAAGTTCGCCGGTGCGCTGTGCTAGTTCGGCCTCGCGCTCGGCCAGCAGCGCGCGCAGCTCGCTCTCGCCGGGGGACGAAGGCATCGACAGTGGCTGGGACCGGGACTTTGCCATTTGCATCTGCTTCCTGCGATCGGGGATCGCGGGCGTGCGCTTGCGTGGCGCCTGGAATTTGGTCGACCTACGGTGCCGGCACCACCTCGTAGTACACGCCGCTGGAGCCGAAGTACGGCTTGTACCAGGTCGGTCCCGACTGATAGTAGTGGACCCCGTTCACCACCATGCTCCTGGCGTCGCCGGGCAAGGCGGCCAGCTGGGTGCCGAGCGGCATGCCGGACTGCACGATCACGGGCGGTGCCTGAACGACCACGGCTGGCTGCTGGACCACCACGGCGGGGCGGCTCGCATCGGCGATCGCCGCACCCACCGCCATGCCCGCGACAGCGCCCGCGGCTGCCCCGCAGCCATAGCAGCCCGCAGGACGGTAATAGGGATGGTAGGGGTGGAAGCCGCCGACCGCGACTGCGCCGCCTCGCCAGCCGCCCGCGGCCGCGATCCAGGCGTTGGCCGCCGACAGCGGGATGAGTGAGCCGGCCACCACGGCGACTCCGAGGACCAGGGTCTTGATCTGCTTCATCGCAATGCTCCTTGTCGCGCTCACTTGGCCGGGCCCATCTGCTTGAACTCGAGCTTCACGGCGCCCGCCGGGATTGAGGCGCTGAAGGTCTTGGCAGGGACCGGCGCATTGAGCTTCCACTCCGATAACTCGACCGTGAAGGTCGGCTGACGTTCGCCCGTACGGTAGGAAACGACCATCAGGCGGGGCAGCTTGTCCGCGGCGCCGATCCAGACTTCCCAGTCGAGACCCGGGGCGGTGAACGCCAGGTGCTCGGTCTTGACGCCGCCGATGGCCGACTGCCCGACCCAGAGGGCGCTGCTGAAGTCCTTCGTCAGGAAGGCATACGGGTCGGCGACCAGCAGGTCGAGGAAGGGCGCGGTGGCGTCGGAGCCCGGCTGGATGCTCTGCATCAGCGCCTCGATCGCGCCGCCCGCGGCATCGCGCTGCGCGTAGAACTTGCGGTCGGCGCCGATCACGGTCACGGTCTTGCCGTCATAGAAGCTGTCGCTCGGGAACAGGTCGCCGCGCGCKTCCACGAACAGCTTGTCGGGCCGCTGCATGACCACGCGCGAGGATGCGAACAGGCTGACGAACTGGCCCGTCGGCGACGGCGTCGGCACGATGCCGCGGACCCTGAAGCTCAAGGTCTTGGCGCCGCCCAGCGTGTCGCTCATGCCCTTGAGCAGCGCCAGTGCGCGCTCGTCCTTGAAGTCCTTGGCGGGTGCGGCCATCGGCGCCGGCTTGGCGTCCTGCGCCAGGGCCGCCCGATCGGCGCCCAGCAACGCCACGGCGGCGAGCAGGGCCAAGCCGACTCGATGGCCGATTCGATTCACGGTGGGTGTCATCGGTGTGCTCCGGTAGTGATCAATGGGAACGGCGCAACCGGCGCACCGGTCCGTTTTCCAGGCGCGGTCCTGTGCGCGAGGGTAGGGGGCGGTGCGTCCAGTGTCAACGCGCAGCCCGATCGAGCCGCTCCCACAGGAAGMGGTAGGCCAGCGCCTGCATCGTCGCGGCCTGCTCGTTGTTCGCGGCACCGCCGTGGCCGCCTTCGATGTTCTCGTAGTAGCTCACGTCCTTGCCGGCCTCGATCATCGCGGCCGCCATCTTGCGTGCGTGGGCCGGGTGCACGCGGTCGTCTCGGGTCGAAGTGGTGAACAGCACCGGCGGGTAGTCGCGGCCGGGATCGAACAGGTGGTAGGGCGAGAAGGTCCGGATCCAGGCCCATTGCGCGGGGTCGTCGGGGTCGCCGTACTCCGCCATCCAGGAAGCCCCGGCCAGCAGGCGCGCGTAGCGCCGCATGTCCAGCAGCGGCACCTCGATCACCACGGCGCCGAAAAGCGCCGGATAGCGAGTCAGCATCATGCCGGCGAGCAGTCCGCCGTTGGAGGCGCCCTGCACCCCGAGGTGGCTGGGCGAGGTGATCCCGCGCGCCGCCAGGTCCTTTGCCACGGAGGAGAAATCCTCGTAGGCGCGATGCCGGTTCTGCTTGAGCGCAGCCTGGTGCCAGCGCGGCCCGTACTCGCCGCCGCCGCGGATGTTAGCCACCACGTACACACCGCCCCGGGCCAGCCACGCGCGCCCGAGGGCGCCGGAGTAGCCCGGGGTGAGCGAGACTTCGAAGCCGCCGTAGCCGTACAGCAGCGTCGGTGCCGTGCCGTCGAACGCCAGGTCCGCTGGCCGCACCAAGAAGTAGGGCACGCGGGTGCCGTCGTCGGAGGTGGCGAATTGCTGCTCGACCACCAGTCCGCCGGCGTCGAAGAAGGCCGGCATGGACTTCAGCAACTCGGGCGGCTGGCCCAGCGTGGCCAGCGAGAAGGTCGAGGGCGTGAGGTAGTCGGTGGCGCTCAGCCAAACGGCCTCGGATGCGTCCCGGTCGACCGCCCTCGCATCGACGCTGCCGATGGCCGGGGCGCCGGCGAACTCGCTGCGCGTCCAGGGGCCGGTGCCGCCGGCGGGCGGCGTCAGGACGTGGAGGCGGTTCTTGACGTCGTCGAGCACGTTGACCACCAGGTGGTTGCGGGTCCAGGTCGTGGCTGCCAGCGAGGACGTCGGGCCGGGTTCGAAGAGCACGGCGAAGTCGCGCTCGCCGCCCATGAACCGATCGAAATGGGTCGCCAGCAGGGAGCCGGCGGTGTACGTGCGGCCGCCGACGCTCCAGGCTTCGCGCAACTCGACCAGCAGCCATTCACGCTGGATGCTCGGCTCGGCGGACAGCGGCAGTTCGAGCTTCGACAGCCTGTCTCCTTCGGTCAGAAGGTAGAGCTCGGCGCTGTAGAAGGCGAGCGACCGGGCGACGAAGTCGCGCTCGAAGCCGGGGGTGTGCATCCGGTAGGCCGAGATGTACATATCGTCGGCCAGGCCCGCGTACACGATGGGGGCGGACGCCAGGGGCGTGCCGCGCGCCCAGCGCCTGGCTGTCCGTGGATAACCCGAGGTGGTCGACCCGTCCTCGCCGAGCGTCGTGAACGCATACACGGTGTCGTCGTCGATCCAGGCCAGGCCGCCCTTGGATTCCGACCGGAAAAAGCCGCCCTGCTCGGGCGCCACGAAGGCCTTGGCCACGAGGTCGAACTCTCGCGTCACGTCGGCGTCGGAGCCTCCGGGCGACAGGCTCACGAGCGCCTTGCGGTAGCTCGGCCGCAGCACGGTCGCGCCGTGCCAGACCCAGTGCACGCCCTCGGCGGCGGCGAGGGCGTCGAGGTCGAGCACCGTTTCCCACGCCGGTTCGTCGCTTCGGTACTGGGCGAGCGTGGTGCGGCGCCACAGGCCCATCTTGTGATCGGCATCCCGCCAGAAGTTGTAATAGCAGTCGCCGAGCTTGGAGATTTCGGGGATCTTCGCATCGGAGTCGAGCACGGCCTGYACCGCGGTCTTGGTGCGGGCGAATTCGTCCGTCGCGGCCAGGCTGCCGAGGGTCTGTGCGTTGCGCTCATGGACCCAGGCCAGCGCTTCGGCGCCTTCGACCGCCTCGAGCCACAGGTGCGGGTCGGTACCGTCCTCGGCGGGGGGTTCGCATTGTTTTGATTGCATTTCAGTTGATCATTGCGTATTTTCACGATCATCGGACGCCGGGCGGCGCGTGCAGTGCAGAGAACTGCGTGAGACACCAACACACATGAGGGGGCGGTCATGAAAGACTTGCTGGGTGCTGGGGCGCTTCTTTCTTTCGCGCTGGCGCTGGTCGCGTGCGGCGGCGGCGGCAGTGGGGGCACGCCCAACATGTTGGTTGCCGCGGCCCCGGGAGCGGGCGGCAGCGGAGGAGGCACCGCTAGTGTTTCCCAGGTCTTCCAGGCCAGCACACCGACCGCGTCGACCGATGCCGATCCGTCCGAGATCGTGGTCCGTTTCGACCCGCCCTCGATCGCCATGACGATTCCCGTCGACACGCCGGAAGCGCCCACGCTGTCGATCAGCGCGACCGCCTCGAACCTTCCGAGCGGGCCAGTGAGCGTGTTCCTGGTCGACGAGTCTGGCATCCTCAAGCCGGAAGCGCACCCGTTGTATGGCGCCGGCGCCAACACCTTCGCGACTGTCGCGCCTAATCTGCCCACCCTGAACCTGCCGCTGAGCGTGGGCGTCCACGAGGGGGTGCTGAAGATCATGTTCTGCACCGACAGCGGGTGCGCGACCCGGTATCCCGTCAGCGCCTCGAGCGTCCTGCCCTACAGCGTGACCGTGACCCAGGCGCAGATGGCGGCGGCCAAGCCCGCGCAGGCCCTGGCTCCCATGCGCTAACCCGAGGCCGGCTACCAGCGCCAGCGATCTCCAAACAACTCGTCGCCGACGTTGTAGTGGTCGACCCGACCCGTGGGATCGACGTAGATGTACAGGAGGCGCCGGTTGTTGATGTGAAGGTAGCGCCACGACCAGACCGTGCCGTTGAAGGAGGTCACGCGCGTCTGCTCGTAGGGCGGCCCATAGGTGAAGAGGACGTCGGGCACGCGCCACTCGCCGGGCCGGATGGTGCTGCCGAACAGTCCTTCGTCGAGTTCCTGGCGCACCGACTGCACGCGTCCGGAAGCATCGAGGTCGACATTGCTGACCTGGAATCCCATGGGACCGCGCGAATACTGCAGGCGTTCTCCGCCGGCAAAGGGATAGGTCGCGGTCGGCGGGCCCAGTTGCTGAAGCACTTCGGCGCGGCCGGCACCGAGCGGCACGCGGGACGGATCGCTGGCGCAGCCGGCCAGCAGGCCGCACAGCAGGGCCAATGCGGCGGCGGCCTTACGCGGGGCGCGAACGAGATCCTGCATGATGTTCGAAGTATCGATGACCTGGAACGATCCGCTGTCGGACGAGCCGCTGCGCGGCTGTGAGCGGATTTCAGTCCGCTTCGATTTTCGCCGCCTTGATCACCTCTGCCCAGCGCGTGGTCTCTGCCTTCACCATGGCATCCATCTGCTGCGGGTTTAGGTAGTCGGCCGTGGCGCCCTGTTCCTGTGCCTTTTGCTTGAAGGCCGGCGTGGAGACGACCTTGGCAATCTCCGCGCCCAGCTTGTCGATGATCGGCCTGGGTGTCCTGGCGGGTGCGAAGACGCCGAACCACGAGGTGGCGTCGAGCTTCGGCAGGCCGGCTTCGGCGGTCGTCGGCACGTCCGGCAGGCTGGCCAGACGGGTCTTGCCGGTGGTGGCCAGCACCCGCAGCTTGCCCGACTGGATGTGCGGCATGAAGGGGGGCGCGGTGCCGAAGGTGATGTCGACCTGGCCGCCGAGCAGGTCCTGCAGCGCCGGTCCGGTGCCCTTGTACGGGATGTGGGTCAGCTGGATGCCGGCCTGCTGCTCGAGCATCGCGCCGGTCGCGTGCTGCAGCGAGCCGTTGCCCGAGGACGCGTAGTTGATCTTGCCCGGGTGCGCCTTGGCGTAGGCGACGAATTCGGCCATGGTCTTGAAGGGCAGGTCGGCGCGCACCACCACAATCTGCGGCGCCGACAGCACGTTCGCCACCGGCGTGAGGTCTTTCGCTTCCCATTGGGGGGCCTGCTTGCTGACCAGCGGCGTGATGACGTGATAGCCCGAATACTGCATCAGCAGCGTGTAGCCGTCGGGCTCGGCGCGCTTGACCGCGACGGCGGCGATGGCCCCGTTGGCACCCCCCTTGTTGTCGACCACCACGGTCTGGCCGAGCGCGCCGCCGAGCGGCACGCCGAGCATGCGCGCGGCGATGTCGGTGGTGCCGCCGGCCGCTGTGGGCACGAGCAGCATCACCGGCCGGCTCGGGTAGCCTGCAGGCGCCTGCGCATGCAGGAGCGGAGCCATGCCCAGGGCGGCAAAGCCGAGCACGGCCAGGCCCAGCCGGCGGCGCGAGATGTAGTCTTTAGAGGGTTTCATGCAAGTCTCCGGATGTCGTTTTGAGAGAAGGTGAGAGGGTTCAGGCGCCGCGGGCCAGGGCGCGATCTCGCCACTGTGCGAAGTCCGGCGGCGGCGCATGCAGGTCGAGCCGCCGGCCGGCCTTGGCGATCTGGCTCGGAATGTCGTGGCCGATCAGGGCCGGCAGCCGGACGGCGGCCTGCAGCAGCAAGGCCAGGTCGCAGCCGGTATCGAAGTCCATCAGTTCGAGCGCGTGC
>NZ_JBFUIU010000391.1:0-8346 GCF_056401695.1 Variovorax sp. P4_D9 | reverse complement strand
GCGGCGGACAGCTCCGGAAACAGGTTGTCGATTCGGTCGAGACGGGTCAGCGCAGTCATGGTCGTCACTCCAGAAGTGGTTGATTGAAAGGGTGTCGTCGGGCCGTCCCTTGAGTGGCGGCGAGCCGACGCATCCAGTCTAGGAGAAGTCTAGGAGTCGTTCTTCGGCGAGCCTTGCGCGAGATCAATTTGTCGTCGCTCAAACCGCGGCCCGGATGCGACGTGGGCGCCACCGCCAACGGACTCCGGTGCGCATGACGTGAGGAGTTCGCAGTGCCTTGATCTGCGTCATGGCGCGTGCTGGCTGCACGCCTACGATCACCTGGCTCGCAGGCCCGGCTGCATGCCCCCCCTGCCATCGCCCTTCGCCTCCCGGCATGGGTGACCGACCACAGGAGTACGCAATGACGATCGATGCTTCCTCGCCACCGCCACTCGGCGACGGTGTCCTGACGATAGCGCTGGAATGGCAGCGAATGCTGCTCGATACCTGGATGCTGGCCCAGAGCAGCCAGAACGAGCAACTGGCCACGTGTCAGAAGGCGATCGAGGCCTACCGCAAGGATCTGTTCGATCAGTGGGTGTGTCGGTTCGGCGGAGGTGTACCGCTGGACGGCTGATTCGGTGATTTGTGCCATGGCAGATTCGCTGCCGCGGGGCATCGCCGAATTGACCTGGCGCAAGCCGGACTGTCCGCGCGCAGGCCAATATCCCGCCATCCGGACTTCCTGACACGAGAAACCATGAAGATTCTTCTTGCCGTCGACGACAGCGAGTACACGAAGCGAATGATCACCTACCTCGGAGCGCACAAGGATGCGTGGGTGACAGGCCACGCATGGACCGTGTTCTACGCGGTGCTGCCCGTTCCACACCGGGCGGCGGTATTCGCGGGGCCTGACCTGGTCCACGCCTACTACGACGACGATGCCCGGGTGGTGCTCGAGCCCGTGCGTGCGCTGCTGGCCGAGCAGGGCATCGACGCGCAGTTCGCCCACAAGGTGGGCCATCCGGCCGAGGAGATCGCTTCGTACGCCGAGGCGGGCCGGTTCGATCTCCTGATCATGGGCTCGCACGGCTCGGGCGCCCTCAAGAACCTCGTGCTCGGTTCGGTCGCCACGAAGGTGCTGGCGCGGTGCAAGGTCCCGGTCCTGCTGGTGCGCTGACATGGCCCGCCACATCATCGCTGCCCAAGGAACGCTGAGGGCGGTCGGATTTGTCCTCGCAACGCTGCTCGCGACCGTCGTCCTCGTGGCTGCTGGGCTTGGYGACGACAACGATGCCCTGCACGTCGGTTGGTTCGAAGTCTCGCAGCCGTCGGCGCCGCTCGGCGTCGAGCGCTCGGCACACCCGGGCTCGCCTCAAGCCGGCAGATGAATCGGCATGGCCCTTCGAAGGACACAAGACGATGCGCATCCAGTTCCTCGGCAGCACCGGTACCGTCACCGGGTCCAAGTATCTTCTTGAGCACGAAGGCCGACGCCTTCTGGTCGACTGCGGCCTGTTTCAGGGCCTGAAGCAGCTCCGGCTGCGCAACTGGGAGCCGCTGCCGGTCAAGGCCGGCGACATCGACGCGGTGCTGCTGACCCATGCGCACCTGGACCACAGCGGCTTCGTGCCGCGCCTGATCAAGCTGGGCTTCAAGGGGCCGGTCTACTGCACCGCGGGCACGCGCGACCTGTGCGATCTGCTGCTGCCCGATTCGGGCTGGCTGCAGGAAGAAGAGGCCGACTTCGCGAACCGACACGGCCACTCGAAGCACAAGCCGGCCTTGCCTCTCTACACCCTGGCGGAGGCCCGCGCGGCGCTGAACCGGTTCGAAACCGTGTCATTCGAGCAGTCGCATTCACCCTGGCCCGGCTGGTCCTGGCGGCTGAAGCGGGCCGGGCATATTCTCGGCGCGGCCAGCGCGAAAATCGAATGGGACGGCGGCAGCATCCTGTTCTCGGGCGATCTGGGGCGCAGCGACGACCTCGTGATGCGTCCCCCCGAAAGCCCGCCTCCGGCCGACTACGTGGTAATCGAGTCGACCTATGGCGACCGCCTGCATCGCGAAGGCGATGTGCTGGCCGCCCTGGCCGCGGTGGTCAATCGAACTGCCGCCAGGGGCGGGATCCTGGTCGTTCCCGCCTTTGCCGTGGGGCGCGCCCAGACCCTGCTGCACTGCATCCATCTGCTGAAGGAAGCGCATCGCATTCCAGACATGCCGGTCTACCTGAACAGCCCGATGGCCATCGACGCGACGCGCATCTATCGCCACCATCTCGATGAGCACCGACTGAGCGTGCAGCAGTGCAATGCGTTGAGCAAGGGGGCGATCATCGTCAACACGGTCGAAGAATCGAAGCGGCTCAACCACCTGGGTTATCCGTCGATCATCGTGTCGGCCAGCGGCATGGCGACCGGCGGGCGCGTGTTGCACCACCTGAAAGCCTACGCCCCGGACGCCAGGAACACCATCCTCTTCGCCGGTTTCCAGGCCGCGGGGACGCGCGGCGCAAGCCTCGTCGCAGGCGCCCCATCGGTCAAGATCCACGGTGCCTACGTGCCGGTGCGAGCAGAAGTCGCCAACCTGGACATGCTCTCTGCCCATGCCGATCGCGATCAGCTGCTGGCCTGGCTCGGCGCCATGCCCGCGCCCCCGCGGCACGTGTTCGTCACGCATGGCGAACCGGTCGCGGCCGATGCGCTGCGGCTGGCGATCGAGGAGCGGCACGCGTGGCCGGTGAGGGTGCCCGATTATCTCGAGTCACGGGCGCTCTGACGCGGCGCCGCGCCATGGCCCTTGATCGACTGCCCGCCCGCCGCGCCGGCATCGACACCTACCAGCAGCCGGTGGTGTACCTGCGCAGCGACTGCCCTGTGTGCCGCGCCGAAGGTTTCGAGGCCCAGGCCCAGGTCGAGGTGATCTCGGGCGGCCGGCATCTGTTGGCCATTCTTCATCACGTAAGCCACGATTGGCTGCGACGCGACGAGATTGCCTTGTCGGACGCGGCCTGGGCCCTGCTCGGCGCCGCGGAGGGTGATGAGGTCGAGGTGCGTCATCCGCCTGTGCTGGCGTCGCTGGCGCACCTGCGCACCAAGGTGCACGGCGGCCGGCTCGGCTATCCGGACCTGCGGGCACTGATGGAGGACGTGAGCCGGGGACGCCTGTCGGACATCCACCTGGCCTCCCTCGTCACCCTGTGCGCAGGCCCCGGGCTGGACTTTGACGAGACAGTGGCATTGACCCGGGCGATGGTCGATGTCGGCGAGCGCGTGACATGGGCCGCAACGCCCGTCGTCGACAAGCACTGCATCGGCGGGCTGCCCGGCAACCGGACCACCCTGCTGGTGGTGCCGATTGTGGCGTCGTACGGGCTGACGATGCCCAAGACCTCCTCGCGCGCCATCACCTCGGCGGCGGGCACTGCCGATGCCATGGAGACGTTGGCGCCCGTGGCTCTGGACCTGCCGGCCATGCGGCGCGTGGTCGAGCGCGAGGGCGGCTGCATCGTCTGGGGCGGCCATACCCGGATCAGTCCGGCCGACGACATGCTGATCCGCGTCGAGCGGCCACTGAGCCTCGACAGCGAAGGCCTGCTGGTGGCTTCCATTCTGTCCAAGAAGGCCGCCGTCGGATCCCAATGCGTGCTGATCGACCTGCCCCTGGGCCCGCAGACCAAGGTCCGCAGCGCCGCCGCGGCCGAGGCGATGTCCCGGAGCCTGGTGGCGGTCGGCGCGGCGCTGGGCTTGCAGGTGCGCACGATCTTCACCGACGGGAGCCAGCCGGTGGGCCGCGGCCTGGGTCCGGCGCTGGAGGCGATGGACGTCATGGCCGTACTTGAAAGACGACCCGATGCACCGCCCGACCTGCGAGAGCGGGCGCTGCTGCTCGCGGGCGGAGTGCTGGAGATGGCAGGAAGAGTCGCCGCTGGTTTGGGCGCGGACCTGGCGCGCGAGGTGCTGGACGATGGCCGCGCGCTGGCGAAGTTCATCGCGATCTGCGAAGCGCAGGGTGGCATGCGCGTACCGCCCAGGGCGGCCCATTCCCACAGCGTGACAGCGCCTGCGAGCGGTGTCGTCGCGGGCATCGACACCCGCCTGATCGCCAGGGCGGCCAAGCTGGCCGGCGCGCCGCGGGATCTGGCAGCGGGCGCCGTGATGCACTTGCGCTTGGGCGACCGCGTCGAGCGCGGGCAGCCGCTTTTCACGCTCCACGCGCAGAGCGCGGGGGCGCTGCGATACGCGTTGGACTTCGTGCACTCGCAGCTGCCGGTGGTACGCACGGCGGATCCCGATGATCGCGGCTGATGGCTGGTCGTCGGCGGTGGTGGCCGACCCTGGACCGGGCGGCCTCGGCGACGCGCAGGCGGCACCGGCACCATGACATAGCCGACATCGTCCGAGTCGAGCCAACGGCCGAGGGCGAGGCGCCCAGGGTGCGGGTCGTCGAACAGTGGTACTCAGCGGGCGGCGGATTCGGCGCAGAAAGCCGCCAGCCCGGGCAGAACTTGGCTCGCCGCACGCTGGGTCGCCATCACGCCGCCATAAGGGTCGTCGCGTGGTGCATTGGCACGCACATCGAACTCGCGGCTCGCGATGACTCGGCGGCTCGTGGCGTCCACCAGCGTGGCGCGCAGGGTGAGGCGGACATGGCTCGGCGTGGTGGAGAAATCTTGTTGCAGGCGGACGAGTTCGGTCTCCAGACGAAATTGTCCGGTGGCCGAAGTGGGCGCGCCCAGAACCGCGTGGAATGCGCCCGAGCGTTCGATCGCGCCCACCATCATCGGCGCGAGCATGCTCGAAGGCGTGTCGACCCACCGGTTGTGCGCGAAATACTCGATCTCGTATGGTCGCCGCACATAAACGATCTGCGAGGTGTCGAAGCCCGGGGCAGCGCGCGGGAGGTTGACGATCAGTGTGGGCGCGGTCTCGGCCAGGGCAGGCGCGGCGAATGCCTCGCCTTCGGCGGAGAGCGTGAACAGCGCAGGCGGGGCGGCCGGCTCCGGCAGGAGGGACGACGCACAACCGCCCAGAAGGCCCGCGAGCATCGCGGCAATCAGCGTGCCGCAAGCGGCACGACGGGATCGGTGCCTCATGGGGGGGGCCTTTCGCCGGGTCCCGGCTTTCTCTGCGGGGCGCCCATCAGCAGGCTGTTCGGGTTGCGTTCGGTCTGTTCGCTCAGACGCTGCAACGAGACGGCGAGCTGGTTCAACTCACTGAGCAACTGTGCCAGCGCGGGCGCGGCGTCGCTGCGGATCTCCTGGAAGCCGCCCGCCGCCGCTTCCACGCTGCGGCCCGCACGATCGCCGGCGGCGCTGACGGACTTTGCCATCCTGTCGACCGAATCGGCGGCGGTCGCGACCCGGTCAATCGCCGAGGCGAAATGCTCGCTTGCGCGCGCCGTGTTCCGGGCCGTGCGCGTCGCGTCGGCGATGCCGCTGGCGAGCGCGGCCTGCTGGGTCGCGAGCGTGTGGGTCAGGGTCGCAGTGTCCGCCAGCATCTGCTTCACGGCGGCGCGGGTGTCGGCGTCGAAGGTGGCGTTCAGGTTGGTCGACATGCGGTCCACGCTGGTCAGCACCGTGGTGAGCACACTTTCGAGCCGCGTGCTCAGCGACGGCATGGAACGGATGGTCGGAATCTCCCCGGCCTCCACGGCGCGCAGTGGCGGCGAACCGGCGGTTCCTCCACTGAGTTCGACGTAGGCGATGCCGGTGAGACCCTGCGTCTTGAGAACCGCTTCAGTGTCCATTTTGATCGGCGTGCCCTGTTCGATGAGGAAGCGCAGGCGCACCTGGCTCGAATCCGCGGGATCGATCGCGATCTCCCTGACCTTGCCGACATCGACGCCGAGGTACTTCACCGGCGCGTCCACGTTCAGCCCGGCCACGGACTCGCGCATGATCGACTGGTAGGGGCTGTACCGTTTGCCGCCGTGAGCGCCGGCCGCGAGCCACAGCACGCCGGCCACCAGCGCGGCGCCGAGCAGGAGCACGAACGCGCCGACCACCGCGTAGTTCACCTTGTCGTCCATGGTGCTCCCTTGTCACGACGCACTTGCGTCGCCGTTGCGGCGGCCCGTTGCTGGCGCGGCCCTTCGAAGTACCCGCGCACGACGGGGTGAGCGTGGTGCGAGAGCTCCTCCATGGAGCCGCTGGCCAGCACCCGCCCTTCGCMCAGCACCGCCACGCGGTCGCAGGCCTGCCACAGCAGGTCAAGGTCGTGCGTGATGATCACGATCGTCAATCCATACAGCGCGTGGGTGCGAAGGATCAGTTCGCTCACGCCCGTTGCGCTGTCGGGGTCCAGCCCGGAGGTGGGTTCGTCGAGGAACAGGAGCTCGGGATCGAGGGCGATGGCGCGCGCCAGCGAGGCCCGCTTGAGCATGCCGCCGCTGAACTCGCCCGGCTGCTTGAGTCCGGCGTCCGGCGGCAGGCCGGTAAGGGACAGCTTCCATTCGGCGATGCGGTCGATCAGCGCGCGATCGAGCCGGCTGTGCTCGCGTAGCGGAAGCCCGATGTTTTCGCGCACGTTGAGCGCGCTAAACAGCCCGCCGTGCTGGAACATGACGCCCCATCGCAGGCGAAGCGCGTGCGCCTGCGGCGCGGTGAGCGTCTCGATGTCGTGGCCGAACAGGTGGATCGACCCGGAAGTTGACCGTTGCAGCAGGATCATTTCGCGCATGAGCACCGACTTGCCCGAGCCACTGCCGCCCGCGATCGCGAGGATCTCGCCGCGCCGGACCTCCAGGTCGAGATCGGTATGCACTGCGTGGCTGCCGAAGCGGGTGCAGACCTTTTGCATCGCGATCACGGTGTCTGCCGGCCCCATGCTAGAGGTCCAGCATGTTGAACGCCACGGAGAACAAGGCGTCCGCGACGATCACTAGGAAGATCGACTGCACCACGCTCTTCGTTGTCTGTCGCCCCACGCTGTCGGCGCTGCCGCGCGTGCGAAAGCCCTGGAAGCAGCCGATCAGTGCAATCACCACCGCGAACACCAGCGACTTGCCGACACCCACCAGCAGCGTGGAGCCGTGCATCTCTCGCCCGAAGCGGTCGATGAACTCCGGAAAGCCGATGTCCAGCTGCACGCGTGCCATCACCATGCCACCCAGCACGCCGGTCACATCCGCGAAGACGGTCAGAAGCGGCAGGGCGATGGCCAGTGCGAGTACCTTAGGCAACACGAGCAGTTCGATCGGATCGATCGCGATGGTCCGCATCGCGTCGACCTCCTCGGTCACGACCATGGTGCCGATCTGCGCCGCATAGGCGGAGCCCGAACGTCCGGCGATGATGATCGCACTCATCAGCGGCGCGAACTCGCGCAGCATCGCGTAGCCGACCAGATCGACCACGAACACGTTGGCGCCATAGTGCTTCAACTGGTCCGCGCCCTGGTAGGCCACGACGACACCGAGCAGGAACGACGTGAGCCCGATGATGGGCAGCGCGTCGAATCCGTCGACCTGGATGTTGCGCAACACGGTGCGCCAGCGGATGCGACGCGGGCGCGCGAGCAATCCCATCGTGGCCACGGCGGCCTGTCCTACGAAGCGCAGCAGGCCGAGCGCCTGCTGTGCCGAAGCATCGGCCTGGCGTCCCACCCGCTCCAGAGGCGAGGAGCCGGGCGGCTGCGGCAAGGGCTGGTCGGGCTGCTCGCCGACCAGCGTCATCAGCATCTGCATGCGCGGCGGCCAGTCGCGCAAGGCGGCCGCTGCGCCGTGGCGGCGCAGCCAGCGTTGCAGCACCCACACGCCAGCGCTGTCGATGGCGGCGAGCGAGGCACCGTCCAGTACGACAGGCCCCGGGCCGCAGGCATGCGCGTCGAGCGCTGTTGGCATGTCGCCCAGTCCGCGCACAGTCCAGTTGCCAGCCAGCGACCATCCACCGGACCTCAGCGGTGACATGCTGGCCTGGGGAGGGTCCATGGACGTGTGCATGACGCGACTGGGCTGTGCGACGGTTCTTGGTATCGAGTGCTGCCGCTATGGCGTCGTCGACCGTCTCGAGTGCCACGAAGCGCATGGACGCTCGCACGCTCTGCGTGAGATCCCTGAGGTGGCGCGCCGGGAGCGACACGGCCGACAGACGACCTCGGGGAGCGGGCCCAAGTAGGGATGGTGAGATGTGCCCACCTGAAGCTCGGCCGGAGTCGTAGAGCCGCTGTGAATCGTGATTTTCATCTGTGTCCTCGATCGGGTTGGAATGGCCCTGCGAAGATTCACTGTAGGTGCGCTTGCACGGCGAGGCTTGATGTGAATCAACGCGATGGACCTTACCTTGCCGGGTAGTGGCCTATTGCCGTTCCATCGCTGCCTTGATGCAGGTCAAGCGCTCTGGCATATAGATGCCTAGATACT
>NZ_JBFUIU010000390.1:0-8349 GCF_056401695.1 Variovorax sp. P4_D9 | reverse complement strand
GCGTAAACCCTAGTTCTATATTGCTTGCGTTTACAAGTATTTTGGATTTCAATCGAGTCCTCGCTTGAGGACCAACCCCTACCTGGAGACTTCCATGAATGACGTCGCTGCCCCCTTTGCCCCCTTCGCGCAACTGAATCACGTTGACCTTCCGGCCCCGGGGCGGAAGTCGCCTGTCGTAGGCGCCCCGCCGATCGAGCAAATAGTTGCATCCGCAAGCGAATTGGTTCCGGTGCTCCGCGCTCGTGCGCAGCGCACCGAGCAAGATCGCCGGGTATCTGACGAGACGACCCGGAACTTTCATGACGCTGGATTTTTCAAGTTGATGCAGCCGGCGCGCTATGGCGGCTACGAGTACGGGTTTACTGCGTTTATCGACGTTGTCAGCGAACTCGCGCGAGGCTGCACCTCATCGTCTTGGGGCTGTTCGCTGGGCGCCATCCACCAATGGTTGGTCGGCACGTTCCCTGAACAAGCCCAAGACGACGTCTGGGGTAAGGACCCCAGCGCAATCGTCTGCGGCTCCTATGCGCCAGCAACGATGGCCGAGAAGGTCGACGGGGGCTACGTCGTGCAAGGCAAATGGCTTTTCGCGTCCAACGTGGACAACTCCCAGTGGGCGTTGCTGGGCGTTCAGTTTCCGGCGGAAGAAAAGGGTGCCCCGACGACGGCTGGCTTTCTGCTCGCGCCACGATCGGACTGGTCGATCGAGGACAACTGGCACGTGGCCGGCCAGGCAGGCACGGGATCCAAGGCGGTCGTCATCGACAAGCCGACCTTTATTCCGGGGCACCGCAAGCTGACGTTCGCAGAGGCTTCCTCGAACCACCCTCCTGGCACCAAGGTGAATGCGAACTCGATCTACCGTATTCCTTTCCTTTCGGCGGTGCCGGTTTGCCTTGTTTCGCCCATCATCGGTACAGCTCAAGGCGCCGTCGACGAACTGATCGATTTGGCCGGTTCGCGCGTAACCCGAGGGGCCGTTTCTGGAGGAGGAAGCAGGCTGAGCGAGTTCTTCCCGGTCCAATCTCGTCTGGCCGAAGCGTCGGCGAGCGTGGATGCGGCGCGGCTACTGCTCTACCGTGATACCGCACAAGTGGAGCAGATGGCGGCAGATGGTCACGTCATCAGCGTCGAACAACGGATTCGCAATCGACGCGACCATGCCTTCGCCGCTCGCCTTTCGCGAGATGCTGTCGAAGCGGTGTTCGCCAGCGTGGGAGGCGCTGGCTTGTCGCTGAATCAGCCGATTCAGCGCATGTGGCGCGACGCGAACGCCATCTCGCGCCACATCAGTCTCAACTGGGACGCGGTCTCTTCGATGGTGGGGCAATACCTACTCGGCCTCGAGCCGAAGGGCCAGTACTGAACGAGGCGTCTGCCATGTACTCCTGGGCACTTATCACGGGCGACGCGGCCGATACGGTCGATGCTCGCCAGCTACGGCAGGCGCTCGGCGCATTCCCGACGGGGGTGTGCCTCGTGACGACCACTACACCAGACGGCAAGCGCGAGGGCATGACGATCAACTCGTTCTCCTCCGTTTCGCTGGATCCACCTTTGATTTTGTGGAGCATCCGCGACGACACTCGCAGTGCCGATGCATTTCTTGCGGCAAGACCTTTCAATCTCAGCGTGTTGAACGCCGAGCAGCGTGACCTGGCTTGGCATTTCGCCAAGCCCGCGCCGGACAAGTTCGAGCGCTTCTTCGACGCCTTCGAAATCGGACCCAACGGCTGTCCGAAGCTCGTCGAGAGCGTGGCGAMGTTCGAATGCTCGACGTATTCGCGTCATCAGGAGGGAGATCACACGATCATCCTTGGGCGAGTGGATCGCTTTTCGCGGACCGAATCGCCCCCTTTGCTCTTTCATTCGGGACAGATGGGATCGTTGTGGGAGCTAGCCGACACCTTGGCTCGGCCGCAATAGCGCCTCGTCGTTTCGATCGGCGCTGAGACCCAGATTGGCGACGTGACGCATTCGAACCCTTAACGAGGCGCGCAAATGAAAGTCATATTCAAATCTCCGTAGCGGAAATCACGCGCTCGTCAGCGCCCGTCAATGACCGCTTCCTCGCACGAAGCGATCATTCGCGTGGAATTCTTGTATGACTGCGATGGTCTAGGGTTGACATACGGCGGCCATTATTGCCTTCCGAAAAGCAGTCGCTCAATGTTCGACATGAACAACACACCGCCTTTGCCGGTGATGCCAAGGTCCGGCATCACCAAGTGTGGAGGGGGCTGGGCTGCTACAGCTTGCCGATCACCGCCTTGAGATCATCCACGGCAGCCGGCTTAGGCACGTGCGCATTGAAACCCGCTTCGAGCGCACGGCGCGCGTCGGCCCTTCGGCCGAATCCCGACATCGCGATCGCTCTCAGGTCGCGTGTGCGGGGCCGCCTTCGCACCTCGGCAATCAACTTGTAGCCGTCCATCTCGGGCATGCCCAGGTCCGAGATAGCAGGTCATAGCTGCTGGTCTCGAGCAATTCGAGGGCCTTCCTCGCACTGTCCGCCACGTCGACGACCGCGCCCTCGAGGCGCAACACTTCAGCAAAGGGAGCCAGGCCTTCGACGAAATCGTCAACCGCCAGCACGCGCCAACCCTTGAGGTCTGCCTCGACCGGCGTGATCTCGGGCGCCTCGGGCGCTTCCGCGCCCTGCAAGGGCAGCCATACCGTGAACGTGGAACCTCGGCCCAAGCCCTCTGACTGCGCCTTCACCCGACCGCCGTGCGCCCGCGTGAGCTCGTCGACCAGGGCGAGCCCGATGCCCAGGCCGACATTGCCCGATGACTCGGCGCCGGCCTGATTGAACATGCCGAACACGTGAGGCAGTTGCTCGGGGTCGATGCCGCTGCCCGTGTCGGCAACAACGACCTTGGCGAAATCATCCTCGGCCGCAACGTCGACCTTGATGCTGCCGCCATCTGGCGTGAACTTGACGGCGTTGCTCAACAGGTTCCACACGATCTGCTCGACGCGAACGCGGTCGCCATGGCAGCGCACACCGGCTTCGGCGTGAAACTCGACCTCGATGCGCTTGTTGGCCAGCTCGTGGGTTGCGGACCTCGTCAACGAGCGGGCGATGTCGCCGATGTCGACGTCGACTCGGTTTAGGCGTAGCTTGCCAGTACGAATCCGTGAGAGATCCAGCAAATCATTGATGATGCGCGTCTGGCTGCTGACCGCACGCTTGATCGTGTCGCCGATCCGGCGCACCGCCGGATGCTCCGACACCGCAGGCAGCCGGTTCAGCAATTCGGCATTCATCTGGATCAGGTTCAGCGGCTGCTTCAGCTCATGCGACATGACCGCCAAGAATTTGTCCTTCAGTTCGTTGGCACCATCTGCGCRCTCATGTTGGCCTGTTTCTCCTTGAGCAGCAGGTGTTCGTGCGCGAGTTCCTGTTGCTTGGTACCTGTCATGTCGCGTGCAATCTTGGCGAACCCGGGTCCGGCGGCGCCTTCGAGCGGTGTCAGCACGCCGCTTGCGAAGAAGCGGCTGCCGTCCTTGCGACGGTGCCACCGTTCGTCTTCGGCGCGACCGGCTTCCGCGGCAGTACGCATCTCTTGCTCGGGGATCCCATGCGCCCGGTCCTCGGCCGTGAAGATGGTGGCAATCGGCTGGCCTATCATCTCCACCTCGGCGTAGCCGAAGATCCGCGCCCGCGTTCCAGGTCGCGATGATGCCCTGCGCGTCGGTCGTGATGATCGCGAAGTCGCGGGTGGTCGCCGCCACCACCTTCAGGCGCTCCTCGCCCACGCGCACGCGCTCCTCGGCCGCCCGCAACGCCGTGATGTCGAAAAAATTGAGGATCGCGCCTTCGATCTTGTCCTCGGAGGTCCGGTACGGCAGGATCCGCGCCAGGAAATTCCGGCCRTCTCTGCTGGTGACATGGCGTTCACTGGCGCGCAGGTCCTTGAACGCCGCGGCCGCGTCTTCGGCGAGCTCGGGATACTCCAGCCGACTCGTCATGTCGAACAGGGATCGGCCCAGATCGGACGGGATCAGGTTGAACAGGTTGCTCGCATGCGGCGTATAGCGCTTGATGTGCATGCCGCGATCGACGAACACGGTGGCGATTTCGGACGAGGAGATCAGGTTCTGGAGATCGTCGTTGATTTGACCGCGCTCCTCGACCTTCGCCTTGAGCTCGTAGTTGACCGTGACGAGTTCCTCGTTCAAGGATTGCAGTTCTTCCTTGCTGGTCTCCAGCTCCTCGGTGGCCGAGCGAAGCTCTTCGTTGATCGCCTGCAGCTCCTCGTTGGACGCCTTCAGCTCCTCGGCGGAAGTCTCCGAGCCCTCGATCACCTCCTGCAGGTGCAGCTTCAATCCATGCAACTCCCGCTCGAGCTGGCCGATCAGGAGGGTCTGCGCAGCGTCGGGCGGACTTTTCGGTCTGCTCGGTCGCGGCTTCGCCATGCGGTTCATCGCTGTAGGGAGAGACCTGTTTTGCATCGGGCAGCCTGATGCGTTGAGCGTTGCTCCAGATCTCGATCAGGCGCTGTCCCATCTCGGCCACGGGAAGCACGATGTCCACCATGCCGGTGGCGATTGCTGCCGCCGGCATACCGTCGTGCTCGGCGTCGTCGGGCGACTGCGCCATCGTGATGCCGCCATGCTCCTTGACCGCCTTGAGCCCGACGGCGCCGTCGCTGCCGGTTCCGGACAGGACGATGCAGACGGCGCGTTCCCGGTGGACCAGGCCAAGGGTTCGAAAAAAGCGGTCGACGGCCAAGTGAGGGCCTTTTTCGCGCTGGCGCGGCTTCGAGGTCAGGTGTCCGTCCTCCATCGCCAGGTCGACGCCGGGCTGGATCACGTAGACCTGGTTGGCTTCGATGCGGGCAGCCGCCTGAACCTGCGACACCTGCATGCCCGTGACACGTTGAAGAATCTCGGGCACGCTGCTCTCGTGCTTGGGTGAAAGATGCAAGATGACGACAAACGCCATTCCTGACTGGGCCGGCATCTGCTCGAAGAAGCGCAGCAGCGCATCGATGCCGCCAGCAGACGCCCCAATGCCGATGACGGGAAAATTCAGTGACCTGGGAGTCAGGGCGGTCTCTTCCGAGGACACTGAGGGCGGTTGCTGCAGCGTGGCCATAAATTCTCGATGAATCCGCTGGTCGGGCGCGAGGCAGGCCCATTAACACACTGTCGATGATCGCGCAATTTCGGCGCCACGGGAAACCCGGGGCGGGATTTTCGCGTAGCGTCAATGTTTTTCCGAGGAGCCGGGCAGTCGGGAGCCAAGCGGCGAGGGCTCGGGCTGCCAGTATTTGCCATACGAAGCAGACGGCGACTTCTCGCTCGTCCCCGTGGGCGCACTTGGCAACAGAAAGTCGCCGAGCCGAATCTCGGGCGCCCATTGCCGTGCCACGCACAGGTCGCGTGCTTTTCTCCAATCGGTACATTTGGAAACAAGGGGCCCCCTTAACCGGACCTTGGCGAACTTTTGCTTCTGTTGCCGCGAGCGTGAGTTCGCGGCCGAGCTTGGCAGCAGTCATTCGGCGTGATCGCCCGGTTGCGCAACGGCTGCTATCGGCGAGTTTGGTGAACGGGCAGTCCCGGCCAGGACCGGTCCTTCGGCGGCACCTCCGAAAATGCCTCGAAAGCAGTCACTGGTTGGCCTACTGTCGCCTGAACTTGCAATCGTGACGACCGCCAGCCTGAGTGTCAGCCGTTCTRCCCGGACCAGTCGGGCTGTGCACCGTGCTTCTCACACCATTGGACGAACGCCTGGACAAAGACCTGCATTCGACCGCGGACTGCGTCCGTCAAATGGCCAGAGTCGTCAAAGCACCCCTCAACATGACCGAGGTGTACCTCCGGATTCGGCAATGTCGTGGCATTCACAGTCACGAAAGCCTGTCGAAGGTTGTGAACCGCGCACACGCCGCCCAAAGGACCCGTACTCAGTCCAACAATTCCCGCAGGCTTGGCTGCCCAGCTGTTCTCACCGTAAGGCCTTGAGCCGACATCCACCGCATTCTTCAGGCAGTCGGGCACGGTGCGGTTGTACTCAGGAGTAGCCACCAGTACCGCGTCCGAGCGTGACAGGTCGCGGCGGAAACGCAGCCAAGCCTCCGGCGGATTCAGCTCAAGATCCGCGTTGTACAGAGGCAGATCGCCGATGGGGAGTTCTGACAGGCTGTGCCGCGTGGGAAGAAGTTTCTTCAGCTCGGCCGCCACCTTGCGGCTCCACGAGTCCTGCCGAAGGCTTCCAATGATCAGGGCGATCTGCATTTGCGTTCAATCGAGACGAATGTTCTTGCTCAGGATCAGAGACTTCCAGCGTGCCTGCTCCCTCCGCGTGATCGTTGCCATCTCCTCGGGTGTGGAGGTCGCCGGCTCTGCGTAGGCAGCGCGAATCCGCTCTTGCACTTCCGGATCCTWGCTCGCCTTCCTCTACAAGCGCAAGCCTGTGCAGTGGCGGCCGTCGTCCCCGAAGCTCGTCGCCTGGCTGGCGGCGTTCGGCCGGCACGAGCCGGCGTTCGGGCGCACGAAGCCGCCGGCGGCCTGAGGAGGCGCTAAACCCTGCATTCATCGAGTCAGAGACGAAGACCTGGGCCGAGATCGTCAAGTCCTCGAACATCGAGCGGAAGCAGCGCCGACAGAGGCGGCAGGCGATGGAACCTCTGCGCTAGCATCTCCTCCCGACGCGAGAGCAGGAGCCGAATGTGGCCGATACGCGCAAGCCCGTGGTCATCAACCGCATCTCGGCGCCGAAGCCCTTCGACGTACTCGCGAACCAGTTGCGCGAAGCGATCCTGCGCGGCAATATCTCAGAGGGCGACTCCCCGAGCGACGCATGAAACAGCACATCGGCGCCACCCACGACCGGACGATCGTGTCGGGCACGGTCGAAGTTCCTCTTTCGGACACGTGAAGAAAGGAGCCAAGCCATGAGCGTGACGTTCTCCGTCGGCGACATGACGGTCCACCGCATCGTCGAGCTCGACGCCCCGTTCCTGCCGGCGCTCGGGATGCTTCCTGCACTGACGCCCGAACTGCTCGACGAGAACCGGAGCTGGCTGCGGCCGCACTCGCTCGATGCCGACGATGTCTTCAGGCTTTGCTACCAATCGTACGTCGTGCGGACCCCGCATCACACGATCCTCGTCGACAGCTGCCTGGGCAACGACAAGCAGCGCCCGCGGCCGGAATGGCACATGAAGTCCGACGACACCTACATGCGGGCGCTGGGGGCGGTAGGTCTGTCCGTCGGCGACATCGACTTCGTCATGTGCACGCACCTGCACCTCGATCACGTCGGCTGGAACACGAGGCTCGTCGACGGCGAATGGGTGCCCACGTTCCCGAACGCACGCTACGTGTTCAGCCGGCGCGAGCATGCGGCCACCGAAGCCGCGAACGCGCGAACCGCCAACGCGGTGTATGAGGACAGCGTCCTGCCGATCGTTCGCGCGGGCCGGGCTGAGCTCGTCGACGACGACTTCCAGCTCGGCGACCACGTTCGCATCCTGTCGACGCCGGGCCACACCGAAGGTCACGTGTCGTTGTGCTTCGGCTCGAGGCGGGAYGAGGTCGCGATGACCGGCGACCTGATCCACGTGCCGCTGCAGACGAGGTATCCCAAACTCTCGTTCGCCTTTGACAAAGATCCCGCCCTCGCTGCGATCACGCGCAGGGCATTCCTCGAGCGCTATTGCGATACGCCGACGCTGTGCTGCACGGCCCACTTCCCGTCTCCGTCGGTCGGAAGGATCCGGCGTTGGGGCGAGGGGTATCGGCTCGAGGACCCGAATCGCCGCTAAGTGTAGGTACTTATCGGGTCGCCTTGGCAGCGACTCTGGCGAGAGCGGCCTTGGCCCGTGTGACCTTGGCCAGGATGTCCGAAGCGCTGGCCGTCCAGATGAAGGGCTTTGGATCGATGTTGTGGTGCGCGACGTACAGATCGATGGCCAACTCCAGCTCGGCGACGCTGGTGAAGCTGTCGCGCCGGATGCGCTGCTCGGGGTAGTCGTCCTTTCCGTGCAGAAAGATACTACAAGGGCTTCTACAAGGGCTTCCACCGAATGCAAGCGATGCTCGTCTTTACGGCCTCTCGCGTATTGAGGGTCGTTGGCGCTGCTGATTGGTCATGACGCCGAATCTGCGGGGCGACATCTGTGGCGAGACAAGGATGCGGACTGGCTGTACTAAAACGGTCATTGATGGGGTCGATTTGTTTTCGGTGTCAAAACTGACGGCTTGCATCCCCAGTGGCGGCGCGGGGTCAGTTCGCTAAGTTGTTGATTTCGCGAGCATTGCTGTTCACCGCACTGCGGCGTATCGTGTCCGCCCCCCGAACTGCGAAGGAGCGCGGCAATGCAAGGCTGGCAG
>NZ_JBFUIU010000389.1:0-8364 GCF_056401695.1 Variovorax sp. P4_D9 | reverse complement strand
GTCGGTGCGTCGTGGCAAGGTGCAGTTGAGCGCGCGAGGCGATCTCGGTCAGGCGCAGGCCGTTGCCGCCCTCCGCCGCAACCACCCGCAGAATCGCGAACACACGCCGGATGCTCTGCGAACCGACGTCGGCCTTTTCCGGCGCGGCAGCGGAGACGCCGTCAGCGTCCGAAGAGTTGTGGTTCAGCGAAGACACACGCGTCGGTCGGACGCGGGCCTCGCCCTTTCCCTTGGACAACTGGGCCATGATGCACCCAGTCACCTGGCCTTTCGACCCAGTTCTTCTGGAAGGCGATAGGTTCGAACCGCAGTGTCCGCGAACAGGTCGGCCTTCTCGCTGTCCGAACAGCCCGCCGTGATGCGCTTGAACGTGTTCCACAGCACGCGATACGAGCAGCCCGCCTTGTCGGGCGGGAAGTTGCTCTCGAACATGCACCGGTTCGGCCCGAAGGCCTCAATACAGGTTTCAACATAAGGCCTCCAGGCCTGCGACAGTTCAAGCGAAGTCGGGGGCCGGTCACGATCGATGAAATCGAAGCCCCCCAGTCGCATACCGATCCCTCCGAGCTTCATCACGACATTCGGCCGCTCTGCCAACGCCCGGATCGATCGCGCCCACTCACGCGTCACCTGGTCCTTGCGATCCGCATAGGGCCCGATGCCAGCACGGCCGCCGAAGTGATCGATGATGATGTGCGTTTCGGGGAATGCATCCACCAGGTCAATCGCCTGCGGCAACTGCGGGTGGTAGCACCAGAGATCGAAACTCAGGCCTAGCGGCGCGAGCCTTGCGAAACCCTCGCGAAAGCGAGCATCCACAAGCATGTCTTTTGGCGGCGGCCGACGCAGGGTGCTCACCTGCGGGCTCGCATCCCACGCGGCCATGTGCCGGATACCGCGGAAGCGATCGGGCGCACGCGCAATGCAAGCTTCCATCACGTCGCCCGCGAAGGCGCCCATCGTGAGATCCACCTTACCAACGATGCCCGCGCAGGCCCTGACGGGGCCGTGGCATCCGCTTGCGAACTCCGCGGCCACACCATTGATGTACTCCACCTCCCCCACGCTCGCGAAGCGCGGGTCGCCGTCGGCCCGGTACATGAACGAGCACTCGATGAAGACGCTGCCTCGCACGTCATGACCGCTGTTCAGGTCCTTCAGCACTTGAGGAACTAGATAGGTTCCGTGGCCGTCCCACAGGTGAAGATGCGGGTCGACGATAGGGCGATCTGGTTCGATCACGTCCTCGTCGCGCAACGCAAGCCACGCTTCGTCGATCCAGTGCTGCGGCGGCATGCCCCGCTGGGGCTTTGCTTGGGTGAAAGTTGCTGGATCCATCGTTCGCTCACCCGTGTTTGATCATCACGCTCTTTGCTTCCAGAAAGGCTTCGAGCCCTTCTGGCCCCATTTCTGCCCCAACTCCGCTCTGTCTGCGAAACACCGTCGGCATGTACTTGAGAGGCGGCTCGTCGCGCGAGCAGTTCACCCACAGCATCCCAGCACTCACGGCTCTCGCCATCTTCATCGCGGTCTCGAGCTTCGTCGTCCAGACGGAACCGACCAGTCCGAACTTCGTCGCATTGGCCAGCTCGACGGCGTGGTCCGCATCACGGAAGGCCGACACGCTCAGCACAGGTCCGAATATCTCTTCCTTCGCGATGCGTGCATCAGGGCCAACCTCGTCAAACACCGTCGGCTCGAAGAAGAACCCGCGCCGCAGATCCTCTCGCTGCGGCCGCCTCCCGCCTGCGACCAACCGGGCCTCGGACTTGCCAATCGCCACGTATGACTCAACGCGCTCCAATTGCGCCTCGCTGACGAGAGGACCGCAAACGGTGTCGCCGGCGAACGGATCGCCCATCCTCACCGCCGCCACTTCGCGCAGTAACAGCTCCATGAATTCGTTCTTCACCGATGCCTGCACGAGCAGACGGCTGCCCGCCTGGCAGGACTGGCCCGCCAGCCTGAAGATGCCTTTCGCCACGGCGGCGGCGGTGTGTCCCAGCGAGTGCGCGTCGGCAAAGACGATGTACGGCGACTTGCCGCCGAGCTCCAATTTCACGCGGGTGAGGTTGTCAGATGCGGATCGCATGACCGCCTTGCCGGTTGCACTGGAGCCGKTGAAGGTCACCATGTCCAGCTTTTCGCTTCCGGCGATCACTTGTCCGACGATCGCGCCGTTGTCGCGCGCGCTCGTGACGACGTTGAAGGCCCCCGGCGGGAGTCCAGCTTCATGAAGAATGCGCGCGAACTCGATCACCGCGCCCGCGGACTGGTGTGCCGGCTTAAGGACGACCGTACAGCCCGCCGCCAAGCCGGGGCACGCCTTGTGCGACAGGGACAGCGGCGCATTCCAAGCAGTGAGCGAGCCGATGACGCCTATCGGTTCCTTCATCACGAAGCCGGTTGCGTCGTCGCGCTGGCCGCAAATCGCGTGGTCGCGCCGCTCCACGATCAGACCCGCGTAATAGTCCAGCGCATCCGCCGCGCCGGCTATAGCCTTCAGTTGCTCGGTTCTGGGCTGTCCGACTTCACGGGTCATGACATCCGCGATGCGCGGCGCGCACTCACGTAGGAGGCCCGCGGCGCGCCGCAGCACTGCGCCGCGCTCAACAGCCGACATGCGCGGCCAAGCGCCTCGATCGAATGCGTCGCGCGCGGCATCGATGGCTTGGCTCGCGTCGTGCGCGCCGGAGTCCTGGTAGACGCCCACCAGTGACTGGTCATAGGGGTTTCGCCGCTCGTACGTCTCGCCGGTCAACGACTCGGTCCAGCGGCYGCCAATGAAGTTGCGATGCGTCTGCAGTTCGCTTTCCATGGTGCTCTCGACGAATGAATGTTGTGCTCTCATCTGACAAAAGATTGTCCGCAGCGCCCTGGAAGGGACAAGATGGCTTCTTTCATTCAGTGAGAGAAAAAGTTGGGGGTTAACCCTTTCGGTGGCACGAAGCGATTCAAACCAGAGCCGCTTTGCGCTCCGGTGACCGAACTCGGGGAGGTTCCGCCGCGTGCTCCGCATCGTACTGTGTGTCGGCCAGCACCATCTCCGCGCACTTCTCGCCGATCATCATGCAGGGCACGCTCGTGTTGCCAGAAACTAGCGTCGGCATGATCGATGCGTCGGCGACTCGTAGACCGGCGATACCATGCACACGCAACCGGTCATCGACTACCGACATGGCGTCGTGGCCCATCTTGCAGGTCCCTACCGGATGCTGCGTCATCTGGCCAGACTGGCGCAGGAAATCGAGGATCTCCTCATCAGTCTGTACCTTGGGTCCGGGCTCCATCTCCTCGGCTACCACTCCAGAGATGGGCGCAGCGGCTGCGATTTCCCGGGCGCGTCGCACCGCGAGGACCGAGGTGCGACGGTCCTCCTCCGTCTCGAGGAAGCGGAAGCTGATCGCAGGCGGCTCCAAGGGGTCTGCGGAATTTAGGTGGATGCTGCCCGTACTTTCCGGACGTTGCAGGTGCGTGTAGGCAAAGAAGCCCTCAGTCGCAGAGATCTGCCGACGATTACCCGCCTTGACCTCAAGGATGTACGGATTGATCACCATCATGAAGTCCGGCCGAGTGAGCTCGGGACGTGTGCGCGCRAAAAGACGCAACGATCCGTAGCCCTGCGCGACGAAGCCGGTGCGGAAGAGCGCGTAGCGCAGGATCTCGAGCATGAGCCGCCAGCCTCGCGCCTTACGTGTAAGCGCAATACCTGGGCGATTCAGGCGCCACTTCAGCAGCCCTGCATAGTGCTCGCGCAGGTTCTCGCCGACGCCAGGCAGCGCATGCACGACGGCGATACCGTGTCATCCCAGGATCTCAGGATTGCCGATGCCCGATAGCTCCAGCAGCTTAGGTGAATTCACCGCGCCTCCGCAAACGATCACTTCGCGCGCGGCGTGCGCTTCGCGCATCTGGCCATGGCACAAGAAGCGCACACCGACGCAGCGCTTGCCTTCGATGATGAGCGAGGTGGCCTCGGCGCCTTGAGAGATCGTGAGGTTCGCGCGCCGTCGTGCGGGCTCGAGGTACTGCGTGGCCGTGCTGTGGCGCAATCCGCGCCAGCCAGTCTGCTGCGACATGGCGACGCCTTCCTGGCTGCTGCCGCTGTAGTCCGGATTTCGCGGGATACCCACCGCGGCGGCGGCATCCATGTAGATGTCGAAGAACGCGCAGGACTTCGAAGCTTCCACCACTTTGACGGGACCGCTCCGTCCCCGGTAGCGGTCCTCTCCGATCGCCGTGCTTTCGATCTTCCTGAACAGCGGGAGGACATCCTTGAAGCTCCAGCCCTTGCAACCCATCGCGGCCCAGCCGTCATAGTCGTCGCACTGCCCGCGGTTGTAAATGATGCCGTTGATCGCACTGCTGCCGCCGAGCACCTTGCCGCGCGGGACATACAGGGACCGGCCGCCGTGTGTCTCGTTCGGTTGCGACTGGTAGCGCCAGTTCACTACCGGGTTGTTGATCATGAACGCCACACCCATCGGCGGCTTGGTCCAGAAGTATTTCGCGCCCTTCACGCCGGCCTCCAGGCAAAGGACCGTGTACCTGCCGCCTTCGCTTAGCCGCGCTGCGACGATGCCGCCGGCCGAGCCGGAGCCGACGACGATGAAGTCATAGGTAGGATGTCTCATTTGCTTGCCCTCGAAATCGATACGAGGATTTTGAGAGTCGCGCAGCCGCACGAGGACATGCGACTTTCACGAGGCGATAGGATTTCGACGGGGTTAACCYGCGACCTTCTTCACAATGCCTCCGCGCAGCGATTGTTTGCTGCCGCTTCGCCTCTCATGGAGTGGAGGCGGAGCGTGAAACTTCGCCGCACCCGGTTGCCCGACGCGCGACGAAGTCCAGTTCGTCATCGATCGCGGTGGAATACCTGATGGTGCACAGGCTGTCGACGTCGACTTGGCAGCTCATTACCGGCTTCTCTTCCCGTCGTGGACGCCCGAATGGATGGCTCAATCGACCGGCGGGATGTTGGCCACTTTCACCCACTCTCTCCATTGCTTGCGGTCGGCCGCCGTCCATGCGGCCTGCTCCTCAAGCGTGGTGATACGAACGACGGCTCCGCTTTCCTCGATCTGTCGGCGCATCTCAGGCTGCGCTAGCGCCTCGCGCATGAAGCGGTTCATGCGTTCGAGCACCGGTCGAGGCGTTCCAACGGGTGCCGTGAGACCAGCCCAGCCTTCGTAGAAAAAGCCCGGCAGCGCGTCGGCCACGGGCTTCACCTCCGGAAAGGCCGGCGACCCCTTTGCGGAGGTTATGGCGATAGGACGCAGCAACCCGCCCTTGATCGCGAGGGATGCTGACATGGCGTCCATCATCGTGAAGTCGATGGTGCCTCCAGCGACGTCAGTCAGGACCGCAGGCGCGGACTTGTACGACACCGTAAGGATCTCGGCCGGCGCGCGTACCTTGAGCAGTTCGCAGGGCACGCGCGACGCAGTCGTGGCATAGCCACACGTTACCTTGCCCGGATGGGCCTTCGCGGCATCGATCAACTGCGCCATCGATTGATACGGGCTGTCCTTGCGCACGACGGCGAAATACGGAAACACGGTGAACATGCCAACCTCGACGAAATCACGGGTCGGGTCGTAGGGCAACTTCGGGTAGAGCGCAGGATTGGCGGAATGCGTAGAAACGCTGCCAATGAAGAAGGTGTAGCCGTCGGGCGGGGCGTTCTTCGCGGCCTCGGCGCCGATGATTGCGTTGGCGCCGGGCTTGTTCTCGACAACCACGGGCTGCTTCGTCTGCCCGCCCGCATATTGCGCGAATGCACGCGCGAGGTAGTCGGTGCTCGATCCTGGCGCGGTGGGTGCGATGATGCGAATCACGCGTGAGGGCCAAGCTTCCTGCTGTGCGCCCGCGAATACCGGGGCGAGCAGGGCCGCTGCAGCGAGAATGATGCGAATACCTGGTTTCATCTATGTCTCCTATTGGGTGAAATTCTTGGAATCAATCCATCCGGATCCCGGCCCTGCGCACGACGTCGCCCCAGACGCGCATGTCGTGGGCCACGAGGTCGGTGAGCTCTTGCGGGGTACTCGTTCTCGCCTCGGCATTGCGGTCCAAAAGGTACGATCGGAATTCAGGTCGCTGCGCGGCCCGGACCACCGCATCGCGCAGCCGCTCCGCAACGGCATCCGGCGTGCCGTTCGGAGCGAACACGGCGAACCAGATGACTGCATCGAAGCCCGGGATTTCCTCGGCAATCGTCGGCACGGCCGGCAGGTTCGGAATGCGGTTTGGTGAGGTGACGGCGAGGAACCGCAGCTTGCCGGAGCGCACTTGGGACGTCGCCTCCATCGCCGTGATGAAACTCGCCTGGATGTCACCAGCCAGCAGCGCCGTGACCACGTCCGAGCCTCCCTTGTACGGGATGTGCTCCATGTCGAGCTTGGCCTGGCGCGCGAACTCGTGCCCGGCAAGATGCGCGAACGAGCCCGTCCCCGACGACCCATAGTTCATCCGCGCCCCAGGCTGACGCGCCTGGTCCATCAAGGCCGGCAGAGTCTTCGCGCCTTTGTCGACCGACACCGTGAGTGCAAGCGGCATGAAGGCCACCGTGGTCAATGGACGCAGGTCCTTCAGCGGGTCGTAAGGTGTCTTGCGCGCAGCGGGAACGATCGCGTTCGGCGCCTGGTTGCCGAAGACGATCGTGTTTCCGTCCGGCGCCGCCTTGGCGACGAAATCGGTTCCAATCGTCCCTGCACCGCCGGGCTTGTTCTCGACCAACACGGTTCGATTCATGACTTCGGCGAGTTGCTTTTGAAGCAAACGCGCGAGCGCATCGGTCGTGCCACCCGCCGAATATGGAACCACCAACTTAAGCGGCGGACCGCCAGTGGTCTGCGCGTGTGCAAATGCCACCGGCGCGATCGCTGCGGCGACTATGAGCAGCCAGCGGAATGCATCTTTTGTCATGCGATGTCTCTTTGTTCTATTTCAGGATCTGAAAAATGGGCGAGTGCCTTCACGCCGTGGTGGGTCCGGCTCCCGGCACGGCAACGCGCAAGAAGGCGAGAGCCGCCCGCCCGAAGACATCATTGCGGTCGCCTGACACCATGTGGCCCACCCCGGCGATGTTCACGAATTGCGCGTGCGGGCAGAGGCGCATGAAGTCGCGTGCCCCCTCTTCGCTGACTACGTCGGAGTGACCGCCCCGCACCAGGAGTGTTGGCAGGTGCAGCCTGCGGGCAGCTTCCATTCGCCGCTCGTCGCTCTCGCGCTCACGCGCCGTGAGCCGCGGGTCCCAGTGCCAGTGATAGAGGCCATCCATGCCCAGACGGAGGTTCTTCGCGAGTCCGTCGAGCCTGCGTACCGTGCCGGTGCGCGGGCGATAGGCGTCTATCGCCTCCGCCGCTTCTTCGAGCGTGCGGAATCCCTCCGTCGTGCCGCGCATGAAGGACCGTACCTTTGCGACACCGGAGGGCTCGGTACGCGGCGCGATGTCAACGAGGATCAGCGCGCTGGAATCGATGAGTCCCTCGCCCACGCCGATTAGGCTGGTGGCCCCTCCCATCGAAGCACCGACGAGCGCGGGCCGTTCACCGAAGGTTGTGACCAGGCTGCGCAGGTCTCGGACCATGGCGTCGCGCGAGTAGTCGCCATCAGCGGGCCAGTCCGAGTCACCATGGCCGCGCGCATCAAACGCGACCGCGTGGTAGCCCGCGGCGTCGAGCATCCTGCCGGTCGTGCGCCAGGCATGCCGCGTCTGCCCGACTCCATGCAGCAGCAGCACGAGGGGCGCTTTCGGATCTCCCCACGAATCACCGGCGAGCTTCAGGCCACCTTCGACGGTCCACGCATGCATCGGAACCGGCGTGCCCGGAAGGGGGGAATATGTCTTCATGGTTCCTCCGGTCATGAGCATCGTCGAACAGCGACCCCGGCTCGGGCCAAGCGGTGACGGCATGTCGCTGCCGTGCCGGACTCGCACGGCGTGCAGGCATTCACGAAGCAGCGCCATGACTAGAGCGCCTTGACGAGTTCCGGCACGGCGACGAACAGGTCGGCGACGAGGCCGTAGTCGGCCACCGAGAAGATCGGTGCCTCTTCGTCCTTGTTGATCGCCACGATCACCTTGGAGTCCTTCATGCCGGCCAGGTGCTGGATCGCGCCGGAGATGCCCGCGGCGATATAGAGCTGCGGCGCCACGATCTTCCCGGTCTGGCCCACTTGCCAGTCGTTCGGGGCGTAGCCTGCGTCGACGGCTGCGCGGCTGGCGCCCAGGCCCGCGTTGAGCTTGTCGGCCAGCGGCGCCATCACTTCCTGGAACTTCTCGGCGCTGCCCAGGGCCCGGCCGCCCGAGACGATGATCTTGGCGGCCGTCAGTTCGGGGCGCTCGCTCTTGGTGAC
>NZ_JBFUIU010000388.1:0-8414 GCF_056401695.1 Variovorax sp. P4_D9 | reverse complement strand
CGATCGGAGCAAAGACTCCCAAAGGCCTCGAGATCCGATTCCGTTGCACAGAACCTGTGCGTGCGCCCATCTCCGTGCCTTTCCTGTATACGACGAAGCGGGTGTCCTGTCGGTGCGCTGGAGCACCGACAGGCGGAGTCATGGCGCACGCTGATGTCGGTCGCGCACAAAAGCAGGCGCACGCGAAGCGGAGGGCCCGCACTCAGGCCAGGCTGAGCGCAGGCGTCTTCTGTGTTTGCGCGGCAGCGCCCGAGGCAGGGCGCTTTGCGGATGAGGTTGTCATCACCAACGCCTCGCCGTCGATCACCACGGTCTCTCTGACTGTGCAGATGGTTTCAAGCATCACGTGGCGCCGAATGGGGTCTACCGATTTGACGCTGACACTTGCGTGCACCGTTTCGCCAATGTGCACCGGCGCACGGAAATTGAGCAATTGGCTGAGATAGATCGTGCCGGGTCCGGGAAGGTGGTTGGCCACTGCGGCCGATATCACGCTGGCTGTAAGGAAGCCGTGCGCAATGCGGCCGCCGAAGCGCGTCGTCGCCGCGAACTCCTCGTTCACATGCAGGGCGTTGTTGTCACCCGAGACGCCAGCAAACAGGACGATGTCGGCCTCGGTGATGGTTTTCGAGAAGGTCGCGCGCATGCCCACCTTCAGGTCTTCGACGTCGTAGCCGTTCATTTCGTTCATGTTGTCCCCAAGCTAAAACTGGGCATCAGTCAGACCCAGCGTCGTGGACGCCCCATGCAGGACCGTGTCTCGCAATGCGCCGGCCCCGGTCAACACGTGCATCGCATAGTGGTGCGCCGTGATTCGCTTGGCGTTCAGGAAATCGGCATCGGCGTCGCCGCGTGCCAACCGCAGCGTGGCGACTTGCGCGGCGCGCGCTGTCAACCAGCCGGCAATCACCGTGCCACAGAGCCGCAGATACGGCACTGCCCCGGCCGCCGCGTCGCGCGACGAAGCGGCTAGCAACCAGTCACTGGCTTCGGTGAGTGCACGCAACCCATTGCCGCCCGCATGGGAAACGCCCGCAAGCACCGCGTCATCGGCTGCGCCCGTAGCTCGAAGCGATTCGACGTCGGCTTGCATCGTCGCGATCAGCTCCTTCATCGCTGCGCCGCCATCGCGCGTCAGCTTGCGCCCGAGTAGGTCGTTGGCCTGGATGCCCGTCGTTCCCTCGTAGATGGTGGTGATTCGCGCATCGCGCATGTGCTGGGAAGCGCCGGTCTCTTCGATGAATCCCATGCCGCCGTGGATCTGCACGCCGTCCGAAGTAATGCCAAGCGCGTTATCGGTGCACCAGCCCTTGACAATGGGGATCAGCAGGTCTACGAGCGTCTGGGCCTTTTGCCGCGTTGAAGGGTCTTCGTGGCCGTGTGCGCGGTCCATCTGGCCGGCCGTGTAGTAGGCCAGCGCGCGCATCGCTTCGACACGCGCCTTCATGTCCATCAGCATGCGGCGCACGTCCGGGTGGCCGATGATGGTCGCGCTGGGTACGCCTTCGCGCCCCAGCGTCTTGCCCTGCACGCGATCGAGCGCGAACTGTCGGGCCTTCTGGTAGGCACGGTCGGAGATGGCGACGCCTTCAAGGCCCACGTTCAGCCGCGCGTGATTCATCATCGTGAACATGCACGCGAGTCCCTTGTTCGGCTCGCCCACAAGCCAGCCGATCGCGCCCGGCCCCTCTCCGAAAGACATCACCGCGGTGGCGCTGCCGTGAATGCCGATCTTGTGTTCGATCGAGGCGCACACGAGGTCGTTGCGCTCGCCAAGCGATCCGTTGGCATTGACAAGGAACTTGGGGCAGACAAACAACGAGATGCCCTTCACGCCCGGGGGTGCATCGGGCAGGCGCGCCAGCACGAGGTGGATGATGTTCTCGGCCATGTCGTGCTCGCCCCAGGTAATGAAGATCTTCGTGCCGCTGATGCGGTAGTGGTCTCCATCCGGGATGGCCTTGGTGCGAATGGCCGCGAGGTCGGAGCCGGCCTGCGGCTCGGTGATGTTCATGGTGCCGGTCCAGCGGCCTTCGATCATCGCCGGCAGGTAATGCTGCCTCAGTGCCTCGCTGCCGTGATGGGTGATGGCCTCCACGGCGCCGAGCGTGAGCATCTGGCACAGCGAGAACGCCATGTTCGACGCCTTCCACATCTCGAGCACCGCGGTCGACACCAGGGTGGGCATGCCTTGGCCGCCGAACTCGGTGCCCGACGGCATGCCGTTCCATCCGCTTTCGCAAAAGCCGGTGTACGCGTGCCTGAATCCGTCGGCGGTGGTCACGACGCCGTTGTTCCATCGGCAGCCCTGGGTGTCGCCCCGGGCATTGAGGGGCGCCAGCACGTCGCTCGCGAATCGCGACGCCTCCTCGAGGATGGCCTCGACCAGGTCGCCGGTGACTTCTTCGTTGCCGACCTGGGCGAGCACTGCGTCCAGGCCGCCGTGCTCTTTCATGGCAAACAGCATCTCGTGCAGTGGGGGTGAATAGAAGTTCATGACAGCACTTACTCGATGGCTGCAGCCGAATGCAACTGCTCGCGCAACACGAACTTCTGAATCTTGCCAGTGGAGGTCTTTGGCAACTCGCCGAAGATAACCTGCTTGGGAACCTTGAATCGCGCCATTTCCGCGCGGCAATGTGCGATGATTTCCGCCTCCGTCGCAGTGGCCCCGACGCGCAGTTCAACGAAGGCCGCGGCCACCTCGCCCCATTTCTCATCCGGCTTGGCGACGACGGCCGCCGCGAGCACCGAGGGATGGCGATACAACACCTCCTCGACCTCGACACTGGAGATGTTCTCGCCGCCGGAGATGATCACGTCCTTGCTGCGATCCTTGATCTTGACGTAGCCATCGGACTGCGTCACCCCCAGGTCGCCCGTGTGGAACCAGCCGCCTGCAAACGCCTCCTGCGTGGCCTGCGCGTTCTTCAGGTAGCCCTTCATCACCAGGTTGCCACGGAAGAAGATCTCGCCGATCGTCTCCCCGTCGGCCGGGACCGGCTCCATCGTGTCGGGGGTGAGCACGACGATGGCCTCCTGCATCGGATAGGCCACGCCCTGGCGCGCGTTCAGGCGGGCGCGTTCGCCAACCGGGAGCGCAGCCCACTCTGCCTGCTGGGCGCATACCGCCGCCGGCCCGTAGACCTCGGTCAGCCCGTAGACATGGGTGATCGCGATGCCCATCTGTTCGCAGCCTTCGATGATGGCGGCGGGCGGCGCCGATCCGGCGATTAGGCCCTTGACAGCRTGGCCGATGCCCGCTCGCTGCGCTTCGGGCGCGTTGATCAGCATGCCGTAAACGATGGGCGCACCGCACAGGTGGGTAACCCGGTGCTCGCGGATCAGGTCGAAGACCACCGCCGGCTCGAACTTGCGCAAACAAACACTGGCGCCGGACTGCAGGGCTAGGGTCCACGGGAAGCACCAGCCGTTGCAATGGAACATCGGCAGCGTCCAGAGGTAGACGGGGTGGCGTGGCATCTCCCAAGTCACGACATTTGAAACAGCATTGAGGTAGGCGCCGCGGTGATGCGTCACCACCCCCTTGGGGTTGCCCGTGGTGCCAGAGGTGTAATTCAGGGCGATGGCATTCCACTCGTCGGAAGGCAGCTTCCAGCGAAAATTGGGGTCGCCATGCGAGAGGAAAGACTCGTAGGAAACGTCACCGAGCGATTTGCCGGCCGGTGCATCGTCGTCGTCGACCTCGACCACGAATGGCCTCCTGTCGCCGACCATCGCGAGTGCTTTCTCGATCACGCCGGCGAACTCGCGGTCGGTCAGAAGAACCTTGGCATCACCGTGTTGCAGCATGAAGGCGATGGCCTCCGCATCAAGCCGGGTGTTGAGCGTGTTGAGCACGGCGCCCGTCATCGGCACGCCGAAATGGGCCTCGAACATGGCGGGCACGTTGGGAAGCATGACAGCGATGGTGTCGCCGGCGACCACGCCACGTTGCACCAGCGCGCTGGCGAACCGGCGACAGCGCGCATACGTGTCGCGCCAATTTTGTCGTCGCGATCCGTAGACGAGCGCGACATGCCCAGGGTAGACGCCGGCTGATCGCTCAATGAAGCTGAGGGGCGACAAGGCCACGAAGTTGGCCTCGTTCTTGTCCAGGCCGAATTCGTAGGGGTGGGTTCTTGTCATGGTGTTGTCCGTTCTTGTGTCGCCGCCGCTTCTGGCGGCTCGCCGTACCAACATAGGCGCTCCAGGTGGGTTGGTCTGTGCGCTGGCGCGCATCGGGACAGGTGCGCGTAGTGCGCGACTACAGCGTGTTCGCTTGCAGGGGAGCACCGAAGTACTGCTACTGCGCCAATGTCCGTGTCCCGACACCGCCGAGCGCGCAGGAAGCAGCGGCTTCAGCAGCAGCCAGCGGCACGACACCACGGGCGGCAGACGGCGCATCGAGGCCGGGTAGCCGATCCATGAATGACCGCATTCGTCTCGATGGGCTATTGCCGTCGAACGGTCTCAGCCGTGAGGCGAAAGTGTGCCGCCAAGTAGACGGGCCAAGCGCCCTTCGCCTGGTTCGGCCTTTTGAGGCCGCTCCGACGCCAGCGGTTCGAGGATCACTTGTTGAGCTTCCCGGGCGATGCTCTCGAACAACGCCCACCGCCCGCGAGCAGTGATTTCAATATCAACCGCAGGATCCTGCCGTGCACAGTTGTCGCAATCGATACGGACGGCCGGAATGAAGGCCTTGACGTAGCCCGCGGCGTCAAGCTTTCGAAGCAGGTCGATGCGAGCCCTGTCGACAACGGTCAGTGGGAGTTGCTCTTGTGCGAGCATCCTCAATAGATTAATGCTCATCACTTCATCTCCTGCGCCGGATTCAACTGCTCCGGTTCCCCGAGTGGCGCTTGCCTGAACACAATTCGATCACAGTTGCAGCATCGAACTGACGAGCGGCGCGGACCAGGCGACGGAGCCTTTGAACTCGGAGCGGAAGGCGCTTTTGACAACAAGGGGCCGCTGGTGGGCAGATCTGAGACGTCTAAAGAGATCGCAGTCTTGTATCGGGAATAACCTGCGAAATGACGCGCTCGCGCCGGTCCGAAACTCAGCCGCTCGGCACCAAGCCGGGCGGAGAGCCGGCTCAGCGCTTCTGACCAGGTTGCTGCTGTGTGCCTTGGCCGGGCTGTTGGCCAGTCTGTTGCTTACCTGGGTCTTGTTGTTGCTGCCCTGGGCTGCTCGGGCTGCTTTGACCCGGCTGTTGCTTTCCCGGATCTTGCTGCTGCTGGCCGGGGTTGTTGGGCTGATTGCCCGTCTGATTCGGGTTGTTCGGACCTGATTGGTTTGCCATGTAAATGCCTCTTGAGTCATCGGAGCACTGGCGCTCCGGTCTCAAGCTAGGCCCGCCCCCGTCGCGAACCGGTAGTCACGCATCCAGTCGAACCGTAGGACAAATTCCTGGATCCGCGAAGCAGCAAGGGGAAAAAGACTTGCTTGGTTTCGACCATCGAAACACCAAGCTCTTGGTTCCCGCGGGCGTTGCCGTCTTCCCAGTTGAACCCCGTCACGCTGCGCAGGTCATTCATGAATTGTTCATTGCCGTCATGTACATCCTGCTTCCCCAGCCGCAGTCGGCGCGGCACGCCAGACCGTATACACGTGGAAAGCTCGGCTGGAGGAAGGCGGCATCTGTTGAAGTCAGCTAAAGCCGCTAGCCAGGTCAGCGAAATGCGCTAGCCGCTCAACGAAATCTGCTAGCGCGCCTGGGGAAGGTCCCGTCGCGCAGTTCTCGTTCCTGGCGACTCACCAGTGCAAGCAGCTTATCGAGGTTCTTGCAGGCGAGCACCCCACCGGCCCGCAACGTCTGGAACTCGTTCCCGTGAAACGGGCAGGCCGACAAGTTCTGCTCGAGCCACTCTCGCCGCCAGATCGGCGCTGCGACGTCCAGGGGATTCACGAACACACACCGCGCGCAATAGCGGAAGTGCTTCCTTGGTCCCTCCCAGGGCGGCGGAACCCGAATGTCTTTGACTCTGTCTCTACTGATCCTGGTCAGCGCCGCAAGGCGGTCTACCGTGTGTTGCGGCAACTCCGGCATCAGCAGCCACCCTTGTCCGTCCGCTGTCTGCAAGTCGAGTTCGCACGTCGCCGCGAACGCCTGCACGGACATTCTGTAGCTCGCCGCAATGCGGCCAATCCATCCACCCAACACCTCGGCGTCGAACGGTCTGGGTGCGAACGGCAGCGGGCGGTGCTCACTGATCAGCGAGTGCGACATGTTCCAGATGAGCAAGCGTGATCTGTTCCGAGCCATCGGGGACCGCGAGTGCCGCGGCTTCATTGAGCAGCCGTGAGATCTCGCCCGTCAGGCCGCCGCTCGCCACCAGGTTGAACTGAGCAATGGGGCGTTGCATCAGGTCCGAAGGCTTGCGCAACGGGAGCACCCGCTCGAAGGCGCCCAACAGCCGTCGAAGATCATCGCTCTCGCGCCACCGCGGAATCTCGAACGGCGTGAAGCGGCTGATCATCTGGGGATCCGAGGCCAACGCCAGCGGCGCGTCGGCGGTGCCGACCACCACGATACTGAACTTCAGGTCATTCGCCAGGAACTTGAGCAAGTTCAACGAGGCCCGCTGCTCGCGGTAGTTTCCGGCAAGAAGGTGGTGAACTTCATCGACGATCAGCATGCGCGGAGCGATGCGACGAAGGAGTTCTCGGGCCAGCCGTTCGAGTACCGAGAGGCTCGCGGAAGCGCTGTGTGGCGCACCAAGCTCGAACAGCAGGGCAGAGTAGAACCGATGCTGATCCGGTGTCGCGGGCATCTGCATCCCGACAACATCACGCCGCTCCACGCCCTTGACTTCATCAAATCTGTCGGGATGCTCTCGCTGGAACTTGGCCACGATCAGCGTCTTGCCGATGTTGGAGTCGCCGTGCAGCACCATGCAGGGCATCCGCGCCCTCGGCGGCATTTCGAGCAGCCCCTCGAGTCTCAAAAGCGCCTGGCTTGCCCTGGGGTAGTCGATCCATCGGTCACGCCTCAGCGATCGGATCCTTGCAGCAGCGTCCAGCATGCTTCGGCGCGCGTGGACGCTTGCAGGTGACCGAGGATCGCGGTGCTCACGGTATCACCAGACTTCTACATTGAACGGCTTGAGCGTCTTGCTGTAGTCGACCTCTGCCTGCGCGTCGACTTCCGTCGGCGGCGCCCAAGGGGGAGGGCGCGACTTGGGCTTCCAGTGTGGGGTCTCCCGACGTTGCAGCCGGGTGTCCGATCGCGCCTTCACGATGATTTGCCGTTGCGCTTCGATTGCCCTGAAGATGGATCCTTCGGACACAGGCTGTTTTTCGCCGCGCAGGACGCGGCACATCGCCCGCTGCTCCCACAGCGAGATGGCAGGGCGCCGAAGGTCGGCGTACCGGGCCTCGAGGTACTGTCTTCCGTTGGTCGACACGAAGATGCGCGACAGGTCTTCCGGGTGATAGCGCACGAGCACCTTTTTTCGCTCCACACGCCACGCCGTAAAGATCGGATGCCAGTACCGAATATGGAAGATCGTCACGCCGTCCCCCTGAACCGTACGATGGGTCAATGGCATGAAATGAACCAGCCAGTTCCACGCTTCCTCTGGACCAGGGCTTAGTTGGCGAGGCTGTTGCACCTCTGCCAACGTTTGCCACGCGTTGGCGGGAGTGGCCCCCATGAGCCCGCGGTGCTCGCTGTGGTGGTAGCGCATGGCGATCTCGACGGCCAACCAGCGCTCGAACTCCTTGAGGGTCAGCGCGGCGTTCTCCTCCGGCTTGCGCGCCTTGCGGCCCTTGGCCGAATTGCCGGTGGCGCCCGGCAATCCTTTCAGGCGCTGCATCAGCGTACGGTTCAGACGTTCAATGTGACCGCCGAAATGCGGCCGCCCGACTGGGCGGTACATGAGGTCGATGCCGTACTGCGCACAGCCGGCTCTCAGCGCCTTGCTCTTGAACTCGGCGGCGTTGTCCAGGTGAAGAATTTTGGGTATCCCCTGCATCGGCCACGCTGCATCCACGCCGAGCGCCTTGAGCCACGGTGCTTTGGGCAGCGCAATGCGACTGAGCAACAGGGCGACCGTTCCGGCATTCGGGCGTTCCATGCCAACGTAGCACCCAACCACGCAGCGCGAAGCGATGTCGATCGCCAGCGTCAGCCAGGGGCGGCCGATGGAGCGCCGGAACCAGGGGTCTACCACGAAGGCATCGGCTTGCGTGTGGTCGATCTGCACGATGTCAAGCAGCGACTCTGCATTGAAGTTGCCAGGCGCCTTCTGGGCGCTGGGATCTTTTGCGAGCAGGGCCGCTTGCTCTTCCCGATAGACTGCCCAACGGTCAGCGACGGTGTTCCTGGAAGGTGGCGTAACCTTGGCAGCTTTGCACTGTCGCCCGATCTCCCTGCACAGGTCGAGCAGCGGGTGCGCCAGTTCCCGCTG
>NZ_JBFUIU010000387.1:0-8428 GCF_056401695.1 Variovorax sp. P4_D9 | reverse complement strand
CTTCGAGCCCGACCGGATCGGCACCGCGCTGCGCGACCTGCTGATTGAGCGCGCCCGGGCCGGGGTGACGGTGCGGCTGCTGCTCGACGCCCTCGGATCCAAGCGAATCGGCCGCAGGTTCATGGCGCCGATGCGTGCAGCCGGCATACACGTCGCGCTGTTCCACGAGACCCGCATCGGCCGCCGCCTGCGGCCGGTGACCAACTACCGGACCCACCGCAAGATCGTCGTCTGCGATGGCAGGGTGGGCTTCACAGGGGGCGTCAATATCACCGACGCGGAAGACGCCCGCATCCGGCCCGACGCCTATCACGATGTTCACCTGCGCATCGAGGGCAGCGCGGTGCGCTGGTTGCAGACCACGTTTCTCGAGGACTGGACCTATGCCACCGGCGAGGACCCGCGGCAGCTGGACAACACGGTCATGGAGCACCTGCTGCCGCCCCTGCCGGCCAGGGACGGCGCGCGCGACATTCCGGTGCAGATCATCACCAGCGGGCCCGACAACCCGCTCGAGGCCATCCATCGCGTGCACTTGGCGGCCATCCAGTCATCGGTGAATCGCGCCTGGCTCACGACGCCGTACTTCGTGCCGGGTGAGCCGGCGCTGATGGCGTTGACCAGCGCGGCGCTGCGCGGCGTCGATGTCCGGCTGCTGGTGCCACGGCGCAGCGATTCGCTGGTCGTCAGCGCCGCGGCGCGCTCCTATTACGACGAGCTGATCGCGGCCGGCGTCAAGGTGTGGGAGTACAAGGCGCGCATGCTGCACTCGAAGACCCTGGTGGTCGACGACAACTGCGCAATGATCGGCACGGCGAACTTCGACAACCGCAGCTTCCGCCTGAATTTCGAGGTGTGCGCCTTGATCTATGGGACCACGCTGGCCAAGCCGCTGGCGGCACAGTTCGAGACCGACCTGCGCAATGCATCCCCGGTGCGGGCCAACCGCCATCAGCCTTTCCTGCGCCRCCTGGGCGATTCGATCGCCCGCCTTTTTTCCCCTTTGCTTTGATCCATGGCCCCTCATACCTTTCTCTGGCACGACTACGAAACCTTCGGAGCGGTGCCGCGCCGCGACCGGCCCTCGCAGTTTGCCGCCATCCGGACCGATGCCGAGCTCAACGAGGTCGGCGAGCCGCTGATGATGTATTGCCAGCCTGCGTCCGACTACCTGCCGAGCCCCGAGGCCTGCCTGATCACCGGGATCACGCCGCAGCAGTGCCTTGAGCGCGGCATTCCCGAGCATCAATTCGCGGCTCGCATCGAGCGTGCGTTCTCCCAGCCCGGCACCATCGGCGTGGGCTACAACACGATCCGCTTCGACGACGAGGTGACGCGCTTCCTCTTCTGGCGCAACCTGATCGATCCCTATGCGCGCGAGTGGCAGAACGACTGTGGCCGCTGGGACCTGCTGGACGTCGTGCGGCTGACCTATGCGCTGCGCCCAGACGGCATCGAATGGCCGAAGAAGGCCGATGGCAGCCAGAGCTTCAAGCTCGAGGATCTGGCGCGCGCCAACGGGCTGCTGCATGAAGCGGCGCACGATGCGCTGTCGGACGTTCGCGCCACGATCGCGTTGGCTCGCCTGATCCGCGAGAAGCAGCCCAAGCTGTTCGACTTCGCGTTTGGGCTCCATCGCAAGGACCGGGTCGCGGCCGAACTCGGCCTGCCGGCCACGCGCGAGACCGCGCGGCCTTTCCTGCACGTGTCGGGCATGTTCCCGGCCGAGCGCGGCTGCCTGGCCGTGATGTGGCCGTTGGCCAGCCACCCGACCAACAAGAACGAGCTGCTGGCCTGGGACCTGGCGCATGACCCGAGCGAACTGCGCGATCTCGATGTCGAGACGCTGCGGCTGCGGCTGTTCACGCGCAGCGCCGAACTGCCCGAGGGCRTGCAGCGGCTGCCGCTCAAGGGCATCCACCTGAACAAGTCGCCGATGGTGGTCGGCAACCTCAAGACGCTGGCGTCGGCGATGGCCGCGCGCTGGGGCATCGACGTCGAGGCGGCGCTGCGCCATGCGACCATCGCAGCCGCCTTGCCCGACATGAGCGCGATCTGGCCGCGGGTCTACGAGCGGCCTCGCGAAGGGCCGCCGGACGTCGACGAGGACCTCTACGGCGGCTTCGTCGGCAACGGCGACCGACGCCGGCTCAACGCGCTGCGTGCGCTGTCGCCGGCCGAGCTCGCGCACTCGCGCACCGGTTTCGACGACCCTCGGCTCGAGGAACTGCTGTTTCGCTACCGGGCCCGCAACTTCGCCGACACGCTGAGCGAGGAGGAGGCCGAGCGCTGGGAGGCGCATCGCGTGGCGCGGCTGCTGGAGGGCGAGGGCGGCGCCCGCAATGTCGATGCGCTGTTCGCCGAGATCGATACCCTGGCCGAGACGGCGGACCCGCGCGCCGAGGAAATCCTCGGTGCGTTGTACGAGTACGCCGAGGCGATTGCGCCGACCGTGTGAGATATCGAAGATGACCATTCGTCGACTCGGGCCTGCCGATGCCGGACCGTACAGGGCGCTGATGCTGATCGCCTACGAGCAGCATCCGGATGCGTTCACCTCGAGTGCGTCCGAACGCGCGGCGCTGCCGCAGTCGTGGTGGGTCGCCCGCCTCGACCCTTCGCCGACGGCGGGCCAAGTGGTGCTCGGTGCTTTCGACGGCAACCGTCTAGTCGGCGCCGCGGGGCTGGAATTCGAATCACGCGAGAAGGCGCGCCACAAGGCCAGCCTGTTCGGCATGTATGTCGCTGCGCAGGCACGCCAGGGCGGCTTCGGGAGACAGCTGGTGGAAGCTGCACTGGCGCAGGCAGCCGCGCGGGAAGGTGTCAAGCTGGTCCAGCTGACCGTGACCGAAGGCAACCGAGCCGCGCAGTCGCTTTACGAGCGCTGTGGCTTCGAGGTTTTCGGCGTCGAGCCGTTCGCGGTGGCGCTCGGCACGCACTTTGTTTCGAAAGTCCACATGTGGCGTGCGATCGGCCCGCTGGGCTGACGGCGCGTCGGTCGCTGCGAAGCTGACAGCAATGTCATCGGCGAGTCAGTTTGCCGTCCCTGGCGGGTGCCTAGAGTGGGCGGCATGCGAATATTGTGTCTGGCCCTGGCGGCGTCACTGACGGGCTGCGCCGTCGGACCCAATTACCAGTGGCCCTCGTTGCCAGAAGGCGTGTCGGCACCGGCTTTCAAGGAGGCAGGCGCCTGGAAGGCGGCGACTCCCGGAACCGTCGATGCCGCCCACCCGTGGTGGAGCGGTTTCGGCGATCCCCGGCTTGACGCCTTGATCGAGCAAGCCGAGCTCGCGAACCAGAATCTCAAGCTGGCCGAGGCCCAGTATCGCGATGCCCAGGCGCTGGTGCAGAACGCCCAGTCGGCCTGGTCGCCGACGCTCGGGTTCGACGCCTCGGGCCAGCGTTCGCGCAGCCTGAATTCCGGGGAGCCGGTACAGGGCAACACGCACGCCTGGTCGCTGCAGGCCAGCTGGGAGCCGGACCTCTGGGGCCGGGTGCGGCGCGCGGTGGAAGGCGCCGCCGACAGCGCGCAGGCCAGCGAGGCCGACCTGGCCGCGGCACGGCTCGCGGTGCAAGCCGCGGTGGCCAACGACTACATCCAGCTGCGCATGACCGACGCCCAGCAGCGGCTCTACGACCGGACGATCGAGGCCTATCGCAAGTCGCTGCAGATCACCCAGAGCCAGTACCGCGCCGGCGTCGTGACGCGGGCCGACGTCGACCTCGCCAACACGACGCTGCAGTCGACCCAGGCACTGGCCATCGACACCCAGTTGACGCGGCGCCAGCTCGAACATGCGATCGCGGTGCTGATCGGCAAAACGCCGTCGCAGTTCTCGATCGCGCCGGACCAGACGCTCCCGGTCCTGTCCGAGGTGCCGGTGGGCGTGCCCTCGGAACTGCTCGAGCGCCGGCCCGACATCGCCGGGGCCGAGCGCCGCGTGGCGTCCGCCAACGCGGGCATCGGCTACGCACAGGCCGCTTACTACCCGACGCTTTTGCTGAGCGCTGCGGGCGGCTTCGCCGGCGCCGGCTTCGGCAACTGGTTCGCGGCGCCGGGCAAGGTCTGGGCGCTGGGCGCGGCCGTGGCTCAGACCCTGGTCGACGGCGGGCTGCGCAATGCCCAGGTGGCGCAGGCGCGCGCGGTCTTCGATGCGTCGTCGGCCAGTTATCGCCAGACCGTGCTGGCCGGCTTCCAGGAGGTTGAGGACAACCTGGCCGCGCTCGACGTGCTGGCGCAGGAGCGCCGGGTCCAGGACGGCGCCGTGGCCTCGGCGCAGAACGCCGAAYGGGTATCGCTGAGCCAGTTCCGCGCCGGCACCACCACCTACCTGGCGGTGATCACCTCGCAAACCCTGGCGCTGAACAACGAGCGCACCGCGCTGCAGCTGCAGAGCCGCCAGTTCGCCGCCAACGTGGCGCTGGTCAAGGCGCTCGGCGGCGGCTGGAATGCCAGTCAGCTGCAGGCCCGCGCCGACGCGAGTCCGACCGCGTCGGCCCCGGCGGCCGACCCTGGGTCTTCAATCTCCAAGTGAACGTCATGGATACCCCCAATTCCGCTCCCCGCCAGCGTCCGCGCTGGCCGCTCCAGGCCGGCGTGCTGCTGCTCGTCATGCTGCTCGCCATCGGCGCCTGGCGCTTGTTCCGACATCCCGCGCCGCCGCCGAACGCAGGGCCTGCGGGCGTGCCGGCGACCACGGTCCGGGTGGCCAGCGAGACCGTGCCGATAGCGCGCAGCGGCGTCGGCACGGTGGTGCCGGTGGCTTCGGTGACGGTGCGCACCCGGGTCGACGGGCAGCTCGACAGCGTCGAGTTCAAGGAAGGCCAGGACGTCAAGGCCGGCCAGGTGCTGGTGCGCATCGATCCACGCACCTACCAGGCGCAGCTCGAGCAACTGGTCGCGCAGAAGTCCAAGGACGAGGCCACGCTGGCCAACGCGCGCGCCGACCTGCAGCGCTACGGAGAACTGATCAAGGAAGACGCGACCACGCAGCAGACGCTGGACACCCAGCGTGCGCTGGTCAACCAGCTGCAGGCCTCGATCAAGAGCGACGAGGCGCAGATCCACCTGGCCCAGGTGCAGCTCGGCTTCACCTCCATCACCGCGCCGATCAGCGGGCGGATCGGCGCGCGGCTGGTCGACCCGGGCAACATCGTGCATGCGGCCGACACCAACGGCCTGCTGGTGATCAACCAGATCGATCCAATCGCGGTCCTGTTCACCTTGCCCGAAAGCAGCTTCCAGGCGGTGAACAAGGCGCTCAACGGCAGCCATGAACCGCTCGCCGTCGAGGCCATCGACCGCGACACGCGCGAGGTGCTGGCGCCCGGCAGGCTGGTGCTGCTGAACAACCAGATCGACACCGCGACCGGCACCATCTCGCTCAAGGCGCAGTTCGCCAATGCGGGGCACAGGCTGTGGCCCGGCCAGTCGGTCGACGCTCGGGTAGTGCTCGGCGAGCGGGCCGATGCGTTGACCGTGCCGGCGGCGGTGGTGCAGCGCAACCAGGAAGGCTTCTTCGCATATGTGGTTGGCCCGGACGACAAGGTGCGGGCACAGGCAGTGACGGTGGCCGACACGGTCAAGGGCCGCTCGGTGATCGACTCCGGCCTGGCCGCCGGCGACCGCGTGGTGCTTGATGGCCAGTACCGGCTGACGCCCGGCGCCCGCGTCATCGAGAAGAACGCGGTCGTGCCGGTCGCTTCCGCGGGAGCAAAGCCTTGAACATCTCCGCGGCTTTCATCAAGCGCCCGATCGGTACCTCGCTGCTGGCCGCGGCGCTGCTGCTGATCGGGCTGGTCGCCTGGCCGCTGCTGCCGGTGGCGCCGCTGCCCCAGGTCGATTTTCCGACGCTGCAGGTGACGGGCCGGCTGCCCGGGGCCAGCCCCGAGACCATGGCCGCCAACGTGGCGCAGCCGCTCGAGCGCCAGTTCTCGCTGATTGCCGGACTGTCGCAGATGACCTCCAGCAGTTCGCTCGGCCTGACGCAGATCACGCTGCAGTTCGACCTCGATCGCAACATCGACGGCGCCGCGCTCGACGTCCAGACCGCGATCAACGCGGCCCAGGGGCAACTGCCGTCCAATCTGCCGAGCCCGCCGACCTTCCGCAAGATCAATCCGGCTGATTCGCCGGTGCTGATCCTCGGTGTGCAGTCCAAGGTGCTGCCGCTGGTACAGGTCAACGACTACGCCGACAACGTGCTGGCGCAGCAGATTTCGCGCATCTCGGGGGTCGGGCTGGTCAATATCTTCGGCGTGCAGAAGCCGTCGGTCAGGATCCAGGTCGACCCGGCCAAGATCAAGGCGGTGGGCATGAGCCTGGAGGACGTGCGCGGCGTGATCGCCGCCACCACCGTCAGCGCGCCGACCGGCACCATCGACGGCGAGCGCCAGGCCTTCAACGTCTACACCAACGACCAGCTGCTCAAGGCCGCGCCCTGGAACGACATGGTGCTGGCCTGGCGCAACGGCGCGCCGATCCGGGTGCGTGACATCGGCGTCGCGGTCGACGGACCGGAGAACAGCAAGGTGGCGGCCTGGGGCTTCGCCGGGCCGGCGGCCGCCGAGGGCAACGACATCGCCAACGGCCGCGCCATCATGCTGGCGATCACCAAGTCGCCMGGCGCCAACGTGATCGAGACGGTCGACCGCATCCAGGCGGCGATGCCGAAGCTGAAGGCGGCGATTCCGCCGAGCATCAGCGTCAACACGCTGGTCGACCGCACGCAGACCATCCGGGCCTCGGTCAAGGACGTCGAATTCACGCTGCTGCTGTCGATCGCGCTGGTGGTGGCGGTGATCTTCGTCTTCCTGCGCAACGTCACGGTGACGCTGATCCCGAGCGTGACCGTGCCGCTGGCGCTGCTCGGCACCGCGGCCGTGATGTACGTGGTCGGCTACAGCCTGGACAACCTGTCGCTGATGGCGCTAACGATCGCGGTCGGCTTCGTGGTCGACGACGCGATCGTGATGCTCGAGAACATCTATCGCCACATCGAGGACGGCATGGCGCCGATGGAGGCGGCTCTGCAGGGCGCCGGCGAGATCGGCTTCACGATCATCTCGATCTCGGTCTCGCTGGTGGCGGTGTTCATCCCCTTGCTGCTGATGGGCGGCATCGTCGGCCGGCTGTTCCGCGAGTTCGCGGTGACCGTGACCCTGACCATTGTGGTGTCGGTGCTGATCTCGCTGACCTTGACGCCGATGCTCTGCGCCCGCTTCCTGAAGCCGCATGTGCCGAACGAGAAGCACGGCCGGGTCTACCTGCTGCTCGAGCGCGGCTTCGACGCCATGCTCGACGGCTACAAGCGCGGGCTCGGCGTGGTGCTGCGCCATCCGTTCATCACGCTGATGAGCTTCATCGCCACGGTGGCGGCGACGATCCTGCTGTTCATGGTGATCCCGAAGGGCTTCTTCCCGCAGCAGGACACGGGCTTCCTGTTCGGCAGCGCCGACGCGGCGCAGGATTCGTCGTCCAACGCGATGCGCGACCGGATGCTGAAGATCGCCGACATCATCCGCCAGGACCCCGACGTCTCGAGCTTCGGCATGCAGGCCGGCGCAAGCACCTTCAACTCGGGCAACTTCTTCATCGGCCTGCGGCCGAAGGACGAGGGCCGTACGGCCAATGCCGACGAGGTCATCGCCAGGCTGCGGCCCAAGCTGGCGCCGGTGGAGGGCATCACGCTGTTCATGCAGGCCGGGCAGGACATCAGCGTCGGCGGCCGGCCGTCGCGCACGCAATACCAGTACACGCTGACCGACACCGACCTGAACGAGCTCAACACCTGGGCGCCGAAGGTGCTGGCCCGGCTGCGCGAGCTGCCGCAACTGACCGACGTGACCTCTGACCAGCAGAACGCCGCGCCGACAGCCCAGGTGACGATCGACCGCCAGCGCGCATCGAGCTACGGCATCACGCCGGCGATGGTCGATGCCGTGATCTACGACGCCATCGGGCAGCGCCAGGTGGCGCAGTACTTCACGCAGCTCAACAGCTACAACGTGGTGCTGGAGGTCCCGCCGGAGCTGCAGCGCGATCCGTCGCTATTCGACCACCTGTACCTGACATCGCCGATCACCGGCCAGCAGGTGCCGCTGTCGACCTTCGTTAAGCTCGACACCAGCAAGACCGGCTACCTGTCGATCAGTCACCAGGGGCAGTTCCCTGCGGCGACGGTGTCCTTCAACCTGAAGCCGGGCACCTCGCTGGGCCCGGCGGTCGACGCGATCAATGCCGCGCAAGCGCAGATGGGCGTGCCGCCGACCCTGAGCGGCACCTTCCAGGGCACGGCGCAGGCCTTCGGCGATTCGCTGCGGACCCAGCCCTACCTGATCCTGGCGGCGCTGATCTCGGTCTATATCGTGCTGGGGCTGCTCTACGAGAGCTACATCCATCCGTTGACCATCCTGTCGACCCTGCCGT
>NZ_JBFUIU010000386.1:0-8436 GCF_056401695.1 Variovorax sp. P4_D9 | reverse complement strand
GCTCAGAAGCGCCCCTCGATCATCGCCGCCTGCTGGGTGCAGGCCACGCTGTGGTGATGTCATGATTTATGGAAGTCTCAATAGTTGCGGGATGTTGTACTAGATCGCAGTCGGGTCGATCAGGAGTTGCGCCGTCTCTGCTCGGTTCGCATTCGGCGCCACGGAATCAGGAACCGCAGCCACCCACCTGTTCGCCGCCTGCCGCACCACAGAGGTCGAGCACATTAGCGCCCGTGCGCTCGTCGGTCTGCCGCTGCAGGGTCTGAGCGTGAACCGTGATGGTCAGCTCCATGGATCCGGTGCCGACCTCCAGAGCAAGCAGATGCCCGCCGTAGGCAGCGAATGTGCTGTCGCATGCCACGGCATGCAGGTGGGGGAGCGGCTTGCCGTCCTTCCAGGCGAGGCTTCCCACCAGGCTGCCGATCTCGACGTTGTCGAAGTGACGCGGATTGAACCTGCGCTGCCGCGCATCCCAGAAGCCGAAAGTCGCGTGGCCGAAGCCGAGACCCACGAGGCTCGCACTCGGAATGCGCATACGGTGGGTCAGATCGATCAGCTGCGCAAAGAYGTCATCGCCTTGTCGCAGGACCATGAGGTAGCCGTTGTTCGTGCGGATGAACCGCGTGGTATCTGATGCTGTCATTCGTTCGTCCCGTGAAGAGGAGGGGAGGAGGGGCGCCGGTCACTGTAGGACACAACTTCGCGTGACCGCCCGAGCAATGGGGTTTGCCCCTGGATCGGCGCACGTCGCGGAAAGGCTGATATCTCGATTTGAATCTATGACAGGGCAGCACCGTTCCCTATTCTTCCGACATCGCGCTGCAGAGGTTGCAGCACGAAAACTCAATCTGGAGACAGCGATGCCTTTGTTTCTCAACGAAGTCTGGCTCGGGGACATCAAGCCCGAGCTCATCGAAGAGGCCGTGGCCTTCTTCGGCAACCTGAGCGTCGGAACCAAGCCGGACAACCTGCCGCCCGACCTGCGCATGGTCGCGGGTCCCTGGCTCTCTGCGGAGGAAGCAAAGGTGATGTTCATCTTCGAGATCGACGACCCGTCGACGATGTTCGACGCCTATGCGGAACGCGTGGTCAGCGGCCTGTTCGCCCGGCGCAAGCTCACGCTGCTCTCGGGCTGGGAGCAGATGAGGGCGTACACGGATCGCGTGACCGCGGCCTGAACTTCAAACTGACAAGGAGATAGCAAGATGCCCAAGTTTTTCAACGAAGTGTGGCTGCGCGACATGTCACCGAGGACGATGCAAGGCGTCGTCGATTTCCTCGGCAAGCTGCGCGTTGGCGTGAGGCCGCACAACCTGCCTGGCGACCTGCGCCTGCTGGCGGGCCCATGGCTGTCGAACGAGGAGGCGAAGGTCTATTTCGTCTTCGAGATCGACGACCCCACAAAGACGTTCGAGGCCTTTGCCGAGCGGGTGGCGGACGGTCTCTTCCTGAAGCGGCGACTGACGCTCATACAGGACTGGGACGGCGCAAGGAGCTTCTCGAAGTACCTCAGCAACAGGAAGTCGGCGACCGCGTAACACCCGTCGTCACTGCATCCGCAAGCACACAAGAGATCAAAATCAAAGGAGACAAGTCATGAGCGAAATCAACAGAGGGCGCCGCCTGGTGCTCGGGCGCGGCATGGGCATCGCGGCTGCCTCCGCGGCGCCGGGCCTGATGCTCGCCACGCCGGCGCGTGCGCTTGGCCAGGCCTACAACTACAAGCTGGGCATCGCGCTGGCGCCCACCCATCCGACCACCGCGAACCTCACCGCGGCCGCCGCGGAAATTGCGCGCGCTTCGAACGGGCGTCTGAATATCCAGGTGTTTCCCAACAGCCAGCTCGGCAGCGACACGGACATGATCTCGCAGGTCCGTTCGGGCGCGATCGACTTCGTCAGCACGGCGGGCCTCATCTGGGGCACGCTGGTGCCCGCTGCCTCCATCAGCGGCGTGGGCTTCGCGTTCCCAAGCTATGAGCATGTGTGGCAGGCGATGGACGGCGATCTGGGCGCCCACATCCGGGCCGCGTTCGCCAAGGTCAACCTGGTGCCCCAGTCAAAGATCTGGGACCACGGCTTTCGCCAGGTGACCAGCAGCAGCCGGCAGATCCAGTCACCGCAGGACCTCAGCGGGTTCAAGATCCGCGTGCCGCTGAGCCCCGCGCTCACGTCGCTGTTCAAGGCCTTCGGCGCCGCGCCTGCCGGCATCAACATGGCGGAGACCTATACGGCGTTGCAGACCCGGATCGTCGACGGCCAGGAGAATCCGCTGACCATCCTCGAGACACAGCGGCTCTACGAGGTGCAGAAGTACTGCTCGCTGACCTCGCACGTGTGGGACGGCTTCTGGCTCGTCGGCAACATGCGCACGTGGAATGCGCTGCCCGAGGACCTTCGGCAGCTGACGTCCACAACCTTCGATGCCTATGCCCTCAAGCAGCGCCAGGCGGTGGACGCGCTCAATACCCGGCTGCGCGATGACCTGAAGGGCCGGGGAATGGTCTTCAACCAGCCCGAGCTGGCGGGCTTCCGCACCTACCTCGGCAAGGCCGGCTTTTACAAGGACTGGCAGAAGAAGTTCCCGGCCGAAACCTGGGCGCTGCTCGAGAAATACGCGGGCCAACTCGCATAGCGGCCCCCCGATTCCTTCCGATGCGATTCGACGGTCGGTGGCCGCTGTGCCACTGCCGCGGCAGTCCTCAACCTCAATTTCCTGGAGACATCATGAAAACTCTCGCGCGGCTGGTATCTCTCGTTGCGTTGGGCCTTGCCTTGACCTGTTCGGTCACGCAGGGCGCGGCGGCGCAGGACCTCAAGGGGAAGTACATGAAGACGCCCACGGGCTACTTTATGGTGCTTCGCCACGGCGACAACGTGCTTCAAAACCTGGAGCAGTTGGCCCAGGCGGAAAAGATTCCGAGTGCTAGCTTCGTCGGCATCGGCTTCATGTCGGAGGCCACCTTCGGCTTCTACGACTTCGCCCGCAAGCAGTTCGATCCCAAGACCTTCCGCAACGTCGAGATGGCCAACATGACCGGCTCCATCGCCTGGAAGGAAGGCAAGCCTTCCATTCACGCGCATGGCACGGTGACGGACGGCACCTTCGGCGGCGCCGGCGGCCATCTCCTGGGGCTGACGGTCGGCACGGGGTCGTGTGAGATCACGGTCGTCCTGCACCCGGAGCGGCTGGAGCGTTTCGTCGATCCCGAAATCCAGGCCAATGTCCTCGGACTGCCGCAGCACTGAGGGAGGCGGGCCATGTCAACGCATGCGGTCGAAGTCAATTCACAGCTCGTCGATCACAATGAAGCGGACGGCAGCAAGAGCAATCTGAGGCGGGCACTCTGCGCGGCCGACAAGGCCGTAGGGACGCTGTGCGAAGTGCCGGCCGCGCTGCTGGTCGTCGCGGAGATCGTCGTGCTCTTCAGCGGGGTCGTGAGCCGGTATGTCTTGCACAGCCCGCTGGTCTGGGTCGACGAGCTGGCCTCTCTGCTCTTCATCTGGCTCATCATGCTGGGCGCGGGGGTGGCGTTCCGCCGTGGCAGCCACATGCGCATGACCGCGCTCGTGGACCTCGCCAGCCCGGGAGCGAGGAGTTTCCTCGAACTCCTCGCCACCGTCGGCGCGATGACGTGGCTCGCGCTGATGGCCCATCCGGCGTTCGAGTTCGCCAGCGAGGAGGCTCTCGTGACCATGCCCGCGCTGGACATCTCCAATGCCTGGCGGGCAGCTGCCTTGCCCGTGGGCATCGGGCTCATTCTGCTGATGAGCGTGCTGCGGTTGCTGGCCACGTCGAGCAGGCGGATGGCGATCGCCGCGGTGGTCGCCTGCGTTGCGGTCGTCGGTGGGCTGGTGGTGTTGCAGCCCGTCCTGCAGGGGCTCGGGAATGCCAACCTGCTCGTGTTCTTCGTCGTGATCGTCGGTCTGCTGGTCTTTGCCGGCGTGCCCATCGCGTTCTCGTTCGGTCTGGCGACCTTTGGCTATCTGAGCCTGACCACTTCCACGCCCACGATGGTGATCGTGGGGCGAATGGATGAGGGGATGTCGCACCTTATCCTGCTGTCCGTGCCGCTGTTCGTCTTTCTTGGTGTGCTGATCGAGATGACGTCGATGGCGAGGGCCATGGTGCAGTTCCTCGCTAACCTGCTCGGGCATGTCCGCGGAGGGCTGTCATTTGTCCTCATCGGCGCGATGTACCTCGTGTCGGGAATCTCGGGCTCCAAGGCGGCGGACATGGCGGCGGTCGCCCCGGTGCTCTTCCCCGAGATGAAGAAGCGCGGAGCAAAAGACGGCGACATGGTCGCGCTGCTGGCGGCGACCGGTGCGCAGACCGAGACGATTCCCCCGAGCCTGGTGCTCATCACAATTGGGTCGGTCATGGGCATCTCCATTGCCGACCTGTTCACCGGCGGCCTGCTGCCCGGCGTGGTGCTGGCGGCGATGCTGGGGTTGGTGGTGTGGTGGCGCGCACGCAGGGCGGGCGGGCCCTGCGTCGCGCGGGTCGACTGGGGCGTCGTGGGCAAGAGCTTCATCGTGGCGCTTCCGGCGCTGGCGCTGCCCTTCGTGATCCGCGCCGCCGTCGTGGAAGGCGTCGCGACGGCGACCGAGGTCTCGACCATCGGCATCGTCTACGCGGTCCTGACCGGCCTGCTGATCTACAGGAAGTTCGACCTCCGGCGCGTATGGCCCGCGCTGGTGGAGACCGCGGCCTTGTCCGGCGCCATCCTGCTCATCATCGGGACTGCGACTGGAATGGCCTGGGCCCTGACGCAATCCGGATTCTCGGGCGATCTGGCCGCGGCGATGGCGAAGCTGCCTGGCGGGGCGGCGGGCTTCATGGCGGTCTCGATCGTGACTTTCATTCTCCTTGGCAGCGTGCTCGAAGGCATCCCGGCCATCGTGCTGTTCGGACCTCTTCTGTTCCCGATCGCGCGAGAGCTGGGCATCCATGACGTTCACTACTCGATGGTGGTCGTCTTGGCGATGGGCATCGGCCTCTTCGCCCCGCCATTCGGCGTCGGCTACTACGCCGCGTGCGCCATCAGCCGCACCAGCCCGAGCGAAGGCGTGCGCCATATCTGGCTCTACATGGCCTCGCTCTTCATCGGCACCGTGCTGGTGGCGGCCGTGCCATGGATCTCGATCGGATTTCTCAACAGGTAGGTCTCACATGAAATTCACAGCCTTCGTCGAATACACCCACGAACCCGAGCGCATCGCCCGGACGCGGCCCGCGCATCGCGCTTATCTGCAGGATCTGCTGCAACAGGATCGGCTGGTCCTGGCCGGCCCGTTTGCCGACGGCAGCGGCGCGCTGTTCATCTACGACGCTCGGAACGAGGACGAGGCCGCGAAGCTGGCGGCCAACGATCCGCTCTCCAAGGCATCGCTGTTCAAGAAGGTCGTCATGAAGCCGTGGACGCCCGTCTTCTCGAACCCCCTTCACCTGACAACCGCACTCTGAGGCCCGCATGGACACAGCGACGATTGAACGTCTTGCCGCATCGCTGAGGAGCGGATCCCGCGAGGGCCGGCCGATTCCACCCGTTCGGGACGATCTGGCCGCGATGGGCGTGGCAGGCGCGTATGCGGTCCAGGACCTGAATACGACCTTCCACCTCGAGGCCGGCCGGCGGCTGACGGGCCGCAAGATCGGCCTGACCTCGAAGTCGGTCCAGCAGCAGCTCGGCGTCGACTCGCCCGACTTCGGGATGCTCTTCGCCGACATGGAACTCGCGCCCGACGAAGAAGTCGCGGCGGACCGCGTGCTCCAGCCGAAGGTCGAAGCGGAGGTGGCCGTGGTGCTCGAGCGCGACCTCGGCGACGAGCAGGTCACGCTGTCGCAGCTGATGTCGGCGGTGGCGTACGTCCTGCCTGCCGTGGAGATCGTCGGCAGCCGCATTCGCGACTGGGACATCCGGCTGCTGGACACGATCGCCGACAACGCTTCCTCGGGCCTGTATGCGTTGGGCACCCGGCCGAGGAAGCTCTCCGAGGTCGACCTTCGCACCTGCGGAATGCTCATGGAGCGCAAGGGACAGGTCGTCTCCCTCGGCGTGGGCGCCGCGTGCCTCGGGCACCCGCTGAATGCCGCGCTGTGGCTGGCCCGCAAGATGGTGGAAGTGGGCCGGCCCCTGCGGGCGGGCGACGTGATCATGACCGGCGCGCTCGGTCCCATGGTCGCGATCTCGCCGGGTGACGTCATCGACACAACCATTGCTGGACTGGGTGCCGTGAGAACGGCCTTCGCGCCGGCCTGAATGAGGAGCAACGAATGTCCAGCGGAAAGATCAAGGCAGCCATCATCGGCAGCGGCAACATCGGCACCGACCTCATGATCAAGGTCATGCGGCACGGGCGGCACGTCGAACTCGCCGCGATGGTCGGGATCGATCCCGGCTCCGAAGGCCTGGCAAGAGCGCAGCGCCTGGGCGTGGCGACGACGCATGAAGGTGTCGAGGGCCTCATGCGCCTTCCCGTGTTCGGTGACATCGAACTCGTGTTCGACGCCACCAGCGCTTCCGCTCACGTGGTCAACGATCGCGTTCTAAGGGAGATCAAGCCGGACGTGCGGATGGTGGACCTGACGCCGGCGGCGATCGGCCCCTACTGCGTGCCGGTCGTCAACGGCGACGAGTGCCTGAACGCGCCGAACGTGAACATGGTGACGTGCGGTGGGCAGGCCACGATTCCGATCGTTGCCGCGGTCTCCCGCGTAGCGAAGGTGCGCTACGCGGAAATCGTGGCCAGCATTTCCAGCCGGTCGGCCGGACCGGGCACGCGGGCCAACATCGACGAGTTCACCGAAACCACGTCCAGGGCGATCCAGATGGTGGGTGGCGCCGAATGCGGGAAGGCCATCATCGTCCTCAACCCGGCCGAGCCTCCCCTAATGATGCGCGACACCGTCTACACCTTGAGCGAGGTGGCGAACGAGGCGCGGATCGCCGACTCGGTGAAAGAGATGGTCGCTGCCGTGCAGCGCTACGTGCCCGGGTATCGGCTGAAGCAGGAAGTGCAATTCGATCGGGTCCGGGACTTGAACATTCCGGGCATCGGGCGGGTCGACGGCCTAACAGGGTGCTGAAATACCTCTTCCGCCAGTCGGCGCGTGTCAGCCCTCAAGCGTTGGAAGTTGATCCCCCGACAGTTGCAAATCAAGACCCAGACGATGCGCGGAGCCGATACCTTCACCGAGAGCTTGTTCACGATGCGCCGCCTCGAGGACTTCGTACCCGCCAATCATCCGCTGCGCCCCATCCGCGCGATGGTCAATGAAGCGCTGCTCAAGATGGATAACTTGTTCGCCGGCATGTACGAGGCCGACATCAAGGGCGGGCGCCCCAGCATCGCTCCAGAGAAGCTGCTGCGCGCGATGCTGCTGCAGATCTTCTTCAGCGTTCGCTCGGAGCGCCAGCTCATGGAGCAGACCCAATACAACCTGCTGTATCGCTGGTTCATTGGCCTGGCCATGGACGATGCGGTCTGGGTTCCCAGTGTCTTCACCAAGAACCGCGAACGCCTGATCGAGCATGACGCCATCATCGAACTGTTCAACCACATCGTCGAAGCAGCTGGTCGCAAAGGCTGGTTGTCGGGCGAACACTTCAGCGTCGATGGCACCCTCATCCAGGCGTGGGCCAGCCACAGGAGCTTCGTGCGCAAGGACGGCGGCGGCGGCGACGATGATGATGATGATGCGGGCAACAACTCGACCGGTAGCACCAGCTTCAAAGGTCAGACCCGCAGCAACGACACCCACGCCTCGCGCACCGATGGCGATGCGCGGCTGTACCGCAAGGGCAAGACCGCCAGTGAGCTGCGCTACATGGGCCATACCCTTTCGGACAATCGCCACGGCCTGATTGCCAACGCGATGGTCACACAAGCCGACGGCTTTGCCGAACGCGAAGCGGCCAAGGTGATGATCAGGGATGCCCGCCAGGCCACCGCGAGTCCGGATGCCGAGGTCACGCTCGGTGCGGACAAGGGCTACGACGCGCAGGAGTTCGTCCAGGCATGCCAGGACATGGGCGTGATACCGCACGTGGCCCAGAACACTTCCGGGCGGCGCTCAGCAGTGCCCGATGCCATCGCTGCGGGCGAGGGCTATGCGCTGTCGCAGCGCAAGCGCAAGCTCATCGAGCAGGGCTTTGGCTGGGCCAAGACGGTGGGCGGAATTCGTCAGGTGATGGTGCGTGGACTCAAGCGCGTGGACCACCTGTTCGTGCTGACGATGACGGCCTACAACTTGACGCGCATGCGTTCGTTGGGACAAATCCGTCCGCAGGGGCTCTGAGGCAATCAGAGCCTCGCAAAACACCCTCAAATCAGCGAAAACGGCTCCCGAAATCGCTGCTTACTGCACCATCTGAAAAACGAGTCTTCGCCGAAGAAGATGACTCGCTTTGGAGGGGAGTATTTCCGCATCCTG
>NZ_JBFUIU010000385.1:0-8437 GCF_056401695.1 Variovorax sp. P4_D9 | reverse complement strand
GGGCTCGCGCAACGSCCCTTATGGGCGCACCTGTCCATACAGTACTGCGCGTGCGAGGTAGATGTTGGCCAGCCCGAGCGCAACGAACGAGCGTGTGGCGTTCTTGCTCARGCCGCGGTAGCGCACCTTGTCGAAGCCCCACAGGCGCTTGACGACGCCGAATACGTGCTCAACCCGGGCTCGCACGCTCGACTTGATGCGGTTGACCATGCGCTCGAGCTCCTCGGTGACGCTGCCCTTGCGGACCCTCTTGTTAGTGAAGTCCGCCGCCCCTGGTGCCTTGGACTCGATCAATTTCTCCTGCGAGGTATATGCGCAATCGCCGTAAACGCGCTCCTCTTGGCCGTGCAGAAGATCGGGCAGTGGATGCTTGTCGTGCACATTTGCTGCAGTGACCACCGCGCTGTGCGCAAGACCCGTCTGGCTGTCCACGCCGATGTGCAGCTTCATACCAAAATACCACTGCTGGCCYTTGCGGGTCTGGTGCATCTCGGGGTCGCGCTKCTTCTCTTTGTTCTTGGTGGAACTGGGTGCTCCGATAATCGTGGCATCCACAATCGTGCCGGTGCCGACCTTCAGGCCATGGGMCTGCAGCATCTCGCCCACCCTGGCGAATAGCGCTTCGCCCAGCTTGTGCTTCTCCAGCAGGCGACGGAACTTCAACAACGTGGTCGCGTCGGGCACTCGCTCTCGCCCCAGGTCTATGCCAACGAATCGGCGCAGCGCCGTGCTGTCCAGCAACGCGTCCTCGCATGCTGCATCGGCCAGGTTGAACCAATGCTGCACGAAGTACATCCGTAGCATTCGTTCCAGCCCCACCGGCGGTCGCCCATTGCCGGCCTTCGGGTAGTGCGGCTCKATGACCTCGCACAGTGCAGCCCACGGAACGATCTGCTCCATCGTCGCCAGGAACGTGTCACGCTTCGTCGGCCTGCGGTAGCGCTCGTACTGCGTGTTCTGRTCAGCAGCCATAGCCAAGGTCTGTTGCTTCATGTCGAAGGCAATGCATGCGGCATGCCATCGGTTGACTTGATCAGCGTTGCCTTTTAGCTTGACCCTGTCGGGTTCATCATCTTCGAAGCATCCGCCACCTGCTGAGTGATCTGGGCCTGGGCTTCGGCAGCCATCCCCATGAGACTCTCGGCATGCTCTCGCGCGAAAGTCGAATAGTTTTCCGTGAGACTGCGGATCAGGTCGGTCTGGGCCTCGGACGCGGCCGCCCCTCCAAAGGTCTCTTGCGCCAGTTCGATGTACTTCTGTGCGCTGGCGCTGACCAGGTCGGCCAGTTTCTGCGACTGCGCAAAGCGCGTGATGAGTTCCGCATTCGCGGTGGAAAGCTTGACGAAGGGTTGGGTGAGGTCTCGCATGGAGGCCTTTTTTCGGCGGTGCCGATCAAGCATCCTTTGTAGGTCGCCATCGACATCAGGTCTGTACGGTGGCAGACAGTCGCACCGGGCAATTGCGCGCAGAGTGGCTCGTCCCACCTACACGGAGCATGTCTTGGCCGCGATCGAGAACCACCTCATCGAATTGCTCCCACGCACGGACCGCCGGCGTCTGCTGGAGGTCTGCGAATCGGTTGACCTGATCCTGGCCGAAGTGATCCAGGAACCAGGCGCGGCGACCCGGCACGTCTACTTTCCAGTCGACGGCTTCATTTCCATGGTTGCGCGGACCGACGATCATCCCGGGCTGGAAGTCGGCATGGTGGGCCGCGAAGGAATGTTCGGGCTGAATGTCGCCCTCGGCGTGGAGATCTCACAGTTGCGGGCACTGGTGCAGGGCGCTGGCGCCTCCTGGCGCATCGCCGCCGCCGACTTCCGACGCGAATTGGCACGCAACGCGGCGCTGCAACGGGTGCTGGGCCGTTACGCTCACGTCTCGATGTCGCAGTTGGCGGCATCGGCCGCCTGCTTGCGCTTTCACCAGATCGGAMCGCGCCTCGCACGCTGGCTCCTGATGACCCAGGACCGCGCCCATGCCGACAGCTTCCACGTCACACAGGAACTTCTAGGGTACATGCTGGGCGTGCGTCGCGTCGGCATCACGCTCGCCGCTGGTTGCCTGCAGCGCAGCGGGTTGATCGCGTACAGCCGCGGCGCTCTCAAGGTGCTCGATCGCCAGGGACTCGAAGCCACGGCCTGCGCCTGCTATGCCGCGGACAGGCAAAGCTACGCGGAATTGCTTTGACCCGATGCGCGGGATCTGAGTCGATGCTCTTGTGTCTGTGCGCTGCCGAACTGACGGGCGGCGGTGCCCGCTGTACAAGGGAGCATTGGGCTCAGCCCCTGTTCAAGCGAGGCACCATGGAATACGACCGCGATTCGACGCGCCTCCCCTATCGGGGCTGGGAAATACGCAGCCACCTCACGCATGTTTCCATCGAGGGCACCGTGGCGGCCGGGGCGGCGCTGTTCTTCGAGCAGGCGTGCCAGTGCCACATCATCTCGTGCAGGCAATTCGCCAATGGCGGCGATGCCATCCATGCCATCGAAACCAAGGCGTCGATCTGGATCGACGACCGCCAAAGCCATCCCAGGACCTCCTATGTCGAACACTCCCTTCTTTCATGAGGCCTCAGGTGCCGTCCATTTCTGGGTGCCCATCGATGACAAGTTCGTCGGTGCGAGCATCGGCAAGGAAACGCTGCACTACTGCTATCGGTCGACCGCCATCGACGACCAGCCGCTGGAGACCTACCGGCTTCACGCGCAGGAGATCGATGCGGCCGTGCGCAGACGCGTCTTGGGTGGTTCCGTCGAACCGGTGATGCTGCGCGACTACGACCTGCATGAGGCAGTAGGAAAGGGTATCGAATAGGCCTGTGGGCGCCAGACCACGAGGTGTGACCTCAGTGTCCGGACGCGCCCTCCGCGCCGATGCCGGTCTCCGAGCGCACCTGCTGCGCCAGGAACCCGGCCCGGTCCTGGGCCGCGCGCGGGCTCTTGTCGAGAATGGAGAATAGCCAGATTCCAACAAAGCCGATGGTCATGGAGAATAGTGCGGGAGACTGGTAAGGGAACAGCGCGGAGCCCTTGGGGTTGCCAAGCGTCGCTTCCCACACGGCCGGCGACACCACGGTCAGCACCACCGAAGAGATGAGCCCGAGAAAGCCCCCGATCACCGCACCACGGGTGGTGCAGTCTTTCCACAGCACCGACATCAGCAAGACGGGGAAGTTGGCGGAGGCGGCAATCGCGAAGGCCAGGCTCACCATGAACGCGATGTTCTGCTTCTCGAAAACGATCCCCAGCACGACCGCGACGATCCCTAGCGCCACGGTGGTGATGCGCGACACCTTGAGCTCGGCCGCGCTGTCGGCCTTGCCCTTCTTGACAACTGTGGCATACAGGTCGTGCGACACCGCCGATGCACCGGACAAGGTGAGCCCCGCCACCACGGCCAGGATGGTCGCGAAGGCCACCGCAGAGATGAAGCCGAGGAACACGTTGCCGCCGACCGCCTTCGCCAGGTGGACCGCCGCCATGTTGCCRCCGCCGAGCAGGCCTCCCTTGGCGTCGAGGAACTGCGGATCGGTCAGCACGAAGGTGATGGCGCCGAAGCCGATGATGAAGGTCAGCACGTAAAAGTAGCCGATCCAGGTGGTCGCCCACAGCACGGACTTGCGGGCCTCCTTGGCGTTGGGCACCGTGAAGAAGCGCATCAGGATGTGCGGCAGGCCCGCGGTGCCGAACATCAGCGCCATGCCGAAGCTGATCGCCGAGATCGGGTCCTTGATGAAGCCCCCCGGCCCCATGATCGAGAAGCCTTCCGCCGCTGCAGCGGCGGGTGGTTTGCCCGCGGCGGTCGCGATCGCGGTCTTCACTTCGACCGCCTTGGCGAACATCGCCTCGGGGCTGAAGCCGAAGTGCCACAGCACCATGAAGGCCATGAAGGAGGCGCCCGCCAGCAGCAGGCAGGCCTTGATGATCTGCACCCAGGTGGTCGCGGTCATGCCGCCGAACAGCACATACACCATCATCAGCGCGCCGACGATGACCACCGCGATCCAGTACTCCAGGCCGAAGAGCAGCTTGATGAGCTGCCCCGCACCGACCATCTGGGCGATCAGGTAGAAGGCCACGACGACCAGGGTGCCGGACGCGGCGAACACGCGCACCGGGGTCTGCTCGAAGCGGAAGGCCGCGACATCGGCGAAGGTGAACTTGCCCAGGTTGCGCAGCCGCTCGGCCAGCAGGAAGGTCACGACCGGCCAGCCGACCAGGAAGCCGATCGAATAAATCAGGCCGTCGTAGCCGCCGACCATCACCGCTGCCGAAATGCCGAGGAACGAGGCGGCCGACATGTAGTCGCCCGCGATCGCCAAGCCATTCTGGGAGCCGGTGATGCCGCCGCCGGCCGTGTAGAAGTCGGCCGCGCTCTTGGTCTTGGCCGCGGCCCACTTGGTGATGAAGAGGGTGCCGACGACAAAGGCGGCGAACATGCCGATGGCGGTCCAGTTGGTGGGCTGCTTTTCGAGCTGGCCGAGGTCGGCGCCGGCGGCCTGTGCGGCACCGGCTGCCGCCAGCAGGAGCATCAGGACCAGGGCCTTTGCAAGGAGGGAGCGGCTCATTTCAAGGCCGCCTTTGCGATCTCGTCGGTCAGCCGGTCGTATTCGCCGTTGGCCCGGTGGACGTAGATGCCGGTGATGACGATGGTGAACACGATGACCGCGAGCCCGATCGGCATGCCGATTGTCGTGACGCCGCTGCCCAGCCGGGTCGCGAGGAACGGCTTGTCGAAGGCCACCAGCAGGATGAAACCGTAGTACACGACCATCATGGCGGCCGCCAGCCACCAGCCGAATCGCGTGCGCCTCGATTTCAGCGCCTGGTAGTTCGGGTCGCGCAGGATCCTCGACGTCAGATTGTTTTCCATGATCAGTTGCTTTCCATGAGTTGTTCGAGGACGGCCGGGTTTTCGAGCGTCGAGATATCCTGCGTGATCGCCTCGTCCTTGGCAATCGAGCGCAACAGGCGCCGCATGATCTTTCCGCTGCGCGTCTTGGGCAGGTTGTCGCCAAAGCGGATGTCCTTCGGCTTGGCGATGGGGCCGATCTCCTTCGCCACCCAGTTGCGCAACTCGGTCGCGATCCTCCTGGCTTCGTCGCCGGTCGGCCGCGTGCCTTTCAGCACGACGAAGGCGCAGATCGTCTCGCCCGTCGTCTCGTCGGGGCGCCCGACGACGGCCGCCTCGGCCACCAGCGTCGTGCAGGACACGAGCGCCGATTCGATCTCCATCGTTCCCATGCGGTGGCCCGACACGTTGAGCACGTCGTCGATGCGGCCGGTGATGGTGAAGTAGCCAGTCTCGGCGTCGCGGATGGCGCCGTCGCCCGCCAGGTAGTAGCCCTTGAGATCCTGCGGGAAGTAGCTGGCCTTGAAACGCTCGGGATCGCCCCAGATGTTGCGGATCATGCCGGGCCAGGGCTTCTTCACCACGAGGAGCCCACCTTGACCGTTGGGCACGTCGCTGCCGATCTCGTCGACGACGGCGGCCGCGATGCCCGGGAAAGGCAGTGTGCATGAGCCGGGCACGAGCGGCGTCGCGCCGGGCAATGGCGTGATCATGTGACCACCGGTTTCGGTCTGCCAGAAGGTGTCGACGATCGGACAGCGGCCGCCGCCGACGTGCTGGTGGTACCACTCCCAGGCGGCCGGGTTGATCGGCTCGCCCACCGAACCCAGGATGCGCAGGCTGCCCAGGTCGTAGCTCCTGGGATGCACCGCCTCGTTGGCCTCGGCGGCCTTGATCAGCGAACGGATGGCAGTGGGCGCGGTGTAGAACACGCTGACCTTGTGATCCTGGATCATCTTCCAGAAACGGCCCGCATCCGGGTACGTGGGCACGCCTTCGAACACGACCTGGGTGGCGCCGATCGCCAGCGGGCCATAGGTGATGTAGGTGTGGCCGGTGACCCAGCCGATGTCGGCGGTGCACCAGAAGACGTCCTCATGCCTCAGGTCGAAAGTCCAGGTCGTGCTGACCGCCGCGTGCACCAGGTAGCCGCCGGTCGAGTGCTGCACGCCCTTGGGCTTGCCGGTCGATCCCGAGGTGTAGAGCAGGAACAGCGGATGTTCGGCACTCACCCATTCGGGGTCGCAGGTGTCGCCCTGCGTTTGCGTCTCCTCGTGCATCCAGCGGTCGCGCGAGTCATCCCAGGCGATCTTGCCGCCCGTACGCCGATAGACGATGACATACTTCACCGACTCGCAGCCGCCGAGCGCCATCGCTTCCTCGACGATGGCCTTGAGCGGCAGTTGCCTGCCGCCGCGCAGCTGCTCGTCGGCCGTGATCACCATCACCGCGCCCGCGCCTGCGATGCGATCGCGAAGGCTCTGCGCCGAGAATCCTCCGAACACGACCGAATGCGTGGCGCCGATTCGCGCACAGGCCTGCATGGCCACGACGCCCTCGACGCTCATCGACATGTAGATGACGACCCGGTCTCCCTTCTTCACACCGCGGGCCCTCAGCGCATTGGCCAGGCGGCAGGTGCGCGCCAGCAGGTCGCTGTAGGTGACGCGGCTGATGCGGCCGTCGTCGGCTTCGAAGAGGATGGCCACCTTGTCGCCATGGCCGYGCTCGACATGGCGGTCCAGGCAGTTGTAGGAGGCATTCAGGGTGCCGTCCTCGAACCATTTGAAGAACGGCGCGTCGCCTTCATCGAGCGACTTCGTGAAGGGAGTTTTCCAGCTCACGAACTCGCGGGCCAGACGCGCCCAGTAGGCGCTGTGATCGGCGTCGGCCTCGGCCACCAGCTTGCGATAAGCTGGCATGCCGGATACGTACGCGCCCTTCATGGCAGCGGCTGGTACCGGATAGTTGATCGCTTTTTCGCTCACTGCATCTCCTTGCGTGGCACGGCTTGGTTCAAACAGTCAAGCGGTGAAGCTCCGCATGCCAACAGTCCTACCCTGCGCGCACCCTGTGCTTGAGTCTGTGCGGCAGCACACCAACGGGGAAACCTCCCTGGGCCGCGCGTGTTCACGAACGATGAGTTTGCGACTTGAAGTGAGCCGGAGAGCGCCCGTTGCGAGTGTCCGGCGAACTTCGGCTCTTGGCCCAGTTGCAAACCTGCGAGGCAGCCGCCCTGTGCTCTAGTAGCTGAACTGGACCGAGTTTTCCCGGTCCGCAGGTCGACTTGTCTTGCGCCTGGTCTAAGTCTCGGCATCCAAGGACTGGTATCGGCTCCGATACGCTCCAGGGCCGAGACCCATGCGCTCGCGAAACAGCCGCGAAAAGGAACTGGGATCGTTGTAGCCCACCTGTAACGCGATCTGATCGACGCCGAGATCGCTGGCTTCCAGGAGGGCACGCGCGGAATCGATCCGCAGGTGCTGCAGATAGGTGAGAGGCGATTGATCGAGCACAGCGTTGAATCGCCGGATCAGCGTTCTTTCGCTCACGGCCAGTTCGGCAGCAAGGTCAGAAATGCGGACCGACCCGGACATATTCTTTTGCAGCCAGTGCTGCGCACGATGAACCACCGCGTCGGTGTGGTCGATGTCCGCCAGCAGCGGCAGGTAAGGCGTCTGGGTTGTCTGGCTCACATCGATCAGCATGCTCTTGGCACACTGCGAGGCAATTGCCGGTCCGGAGAAGCGTTCAACAACCCGAATGGCCTGCAGCAGATAGGACGCCGAGGCGCCAGCGCAGAGCAGGCGGTCGACTTCCGTAAGCACGGGTTGCATCTGCAGGTCGACGCGCGGAAAGCGCGAGCGGAATTGCCGTTCCAGCCACCAGGGTGGTGGCGATGCGGTCGTCCAGCAGACCGGTCTGCGCGAGGATGAACGTGCCGGTGCAATTGGCGGCCAGCCAGGCCCCGCGACGCCACTGCGACGCGAGCCACGCGCAGGCGGACGGCTGGCCTTTGAGCAGCTGATCGAACTTCCAGTGGCCCGCGTAGTGCAGGCTCGGGATGAACACGAGGTCGTAGTGTTCGCGCGCGCCAATCTTGTGAGTCGGCAACTTCAAGCCATTGCTGGCCGCGATGGCTTCGCCGGAGAGCGACACGAAGCGCCATTCGAAGAGCGCGGCCGACGCGCCCTGCTGCCTGCGCAGATGCGCGTTCGCCACTTGCAGGACGTCGGCGAACCCGCCAAGGCTGGAGGCGTAGCAGCCATCAAAGGCGAGGATTGCGGCGCGCGGCATGGTCTGTCGTATCTCGCACAGAAAACGTCAATTTCGCCAATGTATCTCGAATGGGTCGAAACCACTGCTGTCCAAGACAGGCGAATCCGGCGGATGACATGCTGAACTGACGCGGGTTCCGGACGGCTTGTGTGTGGATTTCAGGATCGTGCCCCCATGGGTGCTGTCCAACATCAAGTGAATGCGAATGCGCCCTGGGGTGATTCGTCGGGATCGGGCGGCGCTGTGAACGGCTCGTCGATCCACGCCATCAGATCACGGGATCCACGCCATCAGATCACGG